>JAUZPM010000070.1 GCA_030705925.1 Bacillota bacterium | reverse complement strand
GAGTACGTAGACCCGTTTACGGGTAGCAAGTAACACACTTTTGCAAGTGGCAGACCGTACCAGCGCCTTGAGGCGCCGCCAGAAAAACAGGGCTTTGCCCGCATATGAAGAACCCCCGGCTTTGCCGGGGGGTAACTATTGTATTTCTGGATAATATATGCTATACTTACTAAAAATTTTAATGGTAAGCCGTCGACCGTAAATGACAGCCGTATTATATAATACGATCGGAGTATCTATGATTAAAAAAGTTTCGATTTCAGCAATAGCTGCTTTAGCGTTTGCTGCTTTTTTCTTTTGGCTCACATGCGCACCTATAAATTATAAATCTCCCGAGTTTTGGACTTTGTTTATATTTACGGTCGGGGTATTTTGCTTTGTTTACTTACTGTTTTCGATATTCGGCAGAAAAAAAGTCATAGTTATTGAACCCAAAAAAAGAGTTGGAAAAGCATTCAGAAATGTTGCTATTATCATTGTTGGTCTATTTCTTCTGTTATTTATCGGCGGCATTTCAGGAGCTGAGATATTCAATGCAAAGCATTACCGTGATCAGCTGACTATGAAAGACAGCGACTTTTCAACTGATATAAAGGAAATATCTTTCTCACAGATTCCGATTGCAGACAAGGATACAGCCCAGAGACTTGCGAATCGCCAGGTCGGATCTGTTGTTGATCTTGTTTCGCAGTTTAACCTATCGAATAAGTTCAGTGTGATAAATTATGAGAACAAACCGTACAGAGTGACGCCTCTTGAATATGCTGATATTTTCAAATGGCTTAGTAACAGCAGCAAAGGCATTCCGTATTATATTAAGGTCAACCTCGCAACTCAGGAAGCAAATATAGTTAAGCTTGATAAACCTATGAAATATGGTATGAGCGACAAATTCAATCGATATGTCGTCCGTAAGGCGAGGCTGAGTTATCCGACTAAGCTTTTTGATGAGGTTAATTTTGAGATAGATGACAGCGGTCACCCGTTTTGGGTGTTTTCTGTCATAGATTATAAGATAGGGTTATATGGCGGCCCAGATGCCGTAGGCGTGGTGCTTGTTGATGCGGTAACAGGCGACACTAGTTACTATGATATCTCTAAAGTTCCACAGTGGATCGATAGAGCTTACGGAACAAATTTGATACTTAAGCAGATAAATAATAACGGCAAGTATAAGCATGGCTTTTGGAACAGCAAATTTGGACAAAAAGATGTTCTTCAGACCACAGATGGATATAATTACCTGTCTATTAATAATAATATCTGGCTTTATACAGGTCTTACATCTGTTGTAAGTGATGAGTCTAACATCGGTTTTACGCTTGTAAATCTTCGAACTAAAGAATCGAGGTTTTATGCTATAAACGGGGCAGAAGAGTATTCAGCTATGGCATCTGCCGAAGGTAAGGTTCAGGAAAAACGTTACACTGCAACATTCCCGCTGTTAATCAATGTAGATAATTATCCAACCTACTTCCTTTCCTTAAAGGACAGCGCGGGACTTGTGAAGATGTACGCCTTCATAAATGTTGAAAACTATCAGGTTGTTGGAGTTGCCGAGAGTATTGATGAGGCCAAAGAGCAATATGTACGTCAGCTTTCGGGAGAAGGCTTAAAGCCGACCGGGGATGATAAAACCGTAGAGGGTGCAATATCTTTTGTTTCTTCCGCTGTTAAGGACGGCAATTCATATTATTATGTTAAGCTTGACGGAAACGACACTGTCTATACTGCTTCGATACAGGTAAGCGATCTGCTTCCCGTTTTGCAAACCGGAAATAAAGTAAAAATCTCATATAGAGAAACAGGAGGCAAAACGGCGTCTATCAGCAAAATTGAACTAGTCCAAGGTTAATTATAAAGCCGGCATGTATTTTTAAAATATATGCCGGCTTGTTTAAATATTTGTCATAAAGGGTACCATATTGGTAATAAGCAATACTATGGAAGGAGTTTTGCATTATGACCAACAGGTTTACCGAATCCGCACAGCTAATATTGAACAGCGCTCTTGATATAGCACAGGATATGGGTCATTCACATATAGGGACAGAGCATCTTCTTTTAGCACTATCAAAAGGAAAAGACGCGGCATCTTCTGCACTTAATTCAGTCGGGGCTACATTTGAAAAAATTCAAAATGCAGTGTATGAAATGAATGGAGTAAGCGCTGAGCCTTCTTATATTACTGTGTCTGATATGTCACCAAGATTAAAAATTATTATTGAACTGTCTATATCCGAGGCAATCAGCAGCTCACATATTTATATTGGTACTGGCCATTTACTGAGAGCGATAATATCAGATGGCGATAATATCGCTTATAGAATACTTCAAAATCTTGATGTGGATTTGCAAAAACTTTATGATAATGCCATACCTGTTGTAAACGAACCAAAAGAAAAAAAACATACACAGCAAAAGCCGGGCACTGCTCTTAATCAATTTGGCCGTGATTTAAGCGAACTCGCGGCAAAGGGTATGCTTGATCCGGTGATAGGGAGAGAAAAGGAAGAACAACGGGTACTTGAAATACTGACGAGACGCACAAAAAATAATCCATGTATCATTGGTGAACCGGGCGTAGGCAAAACTGCTGTAGTTGAGGGAATGGCGCTGCGTATTCACGAGGGCGGCGTTCCTATTGTTATGAAACAGAAACGAATAATCTCTCTTGATCTTGCCGCGATGATCGCCGGGGCTAAATATCGCGGCGAATTTGAGGAACGATTAAAGTCAGTGCTTGAAGAGGCAATGAATAACCGCGACATTATTCTATTCATTGATGAACTGCACAGTATAGTTGGCGCGGGTGCGGCTGAAGGAAGTATCGATGCCGCAGGTATTTTAAAACCGATACTTGCAAGGGGCGATATACAGATAATCGGGGCGACGACACTTGATGAATATCAAAAATATATTGAAAGAGATGCGGCACTTGAAAGACGGTTTCAGCCAGTAACGGTGGAGGAGCCAACTCCCGAGGAATGCGTCAGCATCCTTATGGGACTTAGACCAAAATACGAAAAACATCACAATGTTAAGATTACTGATGAGGCGATTAGCGAGGCAGTTTATTTATCAAAGAGGTATATACATGACAGATACCTGCCTGATAAAGCTATAGATCTGATTGATGAGGCGTCATCAGCAAAAAGACTTTCTACAATGGTTTTTCCGCCAGAAATTATTAAAATAGAAAATACTATAAATCAGCTGACAAAAGATAAAAATTCTGCTGCCGTCAAGCAGGATTTTGAAAGCGCTGCAAGGCTTCGGGATACCGAAAGAAGGCTTAGAAATGAGCTGTCTTACAGAAAAGAAAAATGGAAATTTGATATGGAGCAAAGGCCGCTTGAAATTGCTCAGGATGACATTGCAGATATAGTTGCAAGATGGGTCAAAATTCCGGTTTCTAAACTTCGTGAAAGCGAAAATCAGCGGCTTTTATCTCTTGAGGATGAGCTTAAGAAGCGCGTAATAGGTCAAGACGAGGCAGTCAGTGCGGTTGCGCGTGCTGTCAGACGCGGAAGGGCAGGTCTTGCTGATGAAGAAAGACCGATAGGCTCGTTTATGTTCTTAGGGCCGACTGGCGTCGGAAAGACTGAGCTTGCCCGAGCCCTTGCAGCTGCTTTGTTTGCAGATGAAAATGCCCTTATCAGGCTTGATATGTCTGAATATATGGAAAGCCATAATGCGTCCAAGCTTATCGGTTCGCCTCCGGGATATGTAGGCTATGACGAGGGAGGGCAGCTCACAAAAATAATACGCCACAGGCCATATGCTGTCATTTTGCTTGATGAAATCGAAAAAGCTCACCCAGATGTATTCAACGTGTTTTTGCAGATACTTGACAGCGGCAGTCTTACTGATTCACACGGTAAAAGGACCGATTTTAAAAATACAATAATTATAATGACGTCAAATATTGGCGCCCGGCAGATAACTGGAAGCAGAAAGCCAGGATTTTCAAGCGGTGAGGATACGTTTGAAACAGCACAGAAAGTTATTAAAAGCGATGTCACAGCAGAACTAAAGCGTTTTTTCAGACCTGAATTCATTAATCGAATAGATGAGATAGTTGTATTTTCTCAGCTTGATGAAACGACAGTGACAAAAATCGTCGAAAAGCTTGTATCGGATGTTAAAAACAGACTTGCTGAACGCGGCTATAACGTTATTTTTGATGAAAGCGTAATTTCAGGACTCAAAAAAAATAATTTTACAAAAGAATACGGTGCACGTCCGTTAAAACGTGCAATACAACAACGCATAACCGACTATCTAAGTGAAAGTATATTATCAGGCGCTTTGCAGAAAGAAAGACAATTTACATTGAGGTTTGAGGATGATAAGCCTGTTTTAACTGAAAAAATAATGACGGAAATCATACATCTATAATTTATTATTGACTTATCACAGTAAACTTGTTAAAATTATAACAAATGAATTCAGTCTGACAGAGGTTGTTCTTTGCCGGACTGTTTTTAAAAAGTATCACAACCTGACAAAGAAGATATGTCTGATTTGAAAGGAAGGATTAATAGGCGGAGCTTTCTGCATGCAGAGGGTGTTTTGTTGCATATTAACTTTCCTTTTACAAGGAAAGTTTTTTTATTTTTAAAAGAGGTGTTTTATGAAAAAGGTTGCAGTTATAAGTGCAATACTTGAAGAGCCGGAGTTGTGTCAGAATTCTTTTAACAGTATAGTATCAGAATTTAAAGGTATTATCCGCGGCAGAATGGGAATCCCGTTTGAGGAAGGGCAGATAGGCGTAGTTGCGCTGACTGTTGTAGGCTCACTTGATGAAATTAACAGTTTGACAGGAAAGCTTGGAAATATCCCGCACATTTCCGTTAAAACGGCCGTTTCAAAAAAGGAGATCTAGGAGTAAAACAAGAAAAATATAATTGATAAATTAACCCTGAATAGTACGCTAGACAGGGAAGAATTTTTAAATCTCATTTCAAATATTACAGAAGATGATAAGCAGTATTTGTTTGGACAAGCTATGCAGGCCCGCCGACGGCATTACGGTAACGCTGTATATCTCAGAGGGCTGATTGAATTTACAAACATGTGCAAGAGAAACTGCAGATACTGCGGCATCAGGGCTGCTAATAAGAACGCAGATCGCTATAGATTATCTAATGACGAAATTTTGTCCTGCTGTGAAAACGGATACAGGCTTGGGTTTAGAACCTTTGTGCTACAGGGCGGCGAAGATGATTATTTTACGGACGACAGGCTTTGCGGGCTTGTTTCTGAAATTAAGGCAAGATATCCCGATGCGGCTGTCACGTTATCGGTTGGCGAGAGGCCCAAAAACAGCTATCAGCGCCTTTTTGATGCGGGGGCGGACAGGTATCTTCTTCGCCACGAAACAGCGTCTGGACGGTTATATAACCAGCTTCACGAGGAAATGAGTCTCTCTAACAGAAAGCAGTGCCTTTACGACTTAAAAGAGATCGGCTATCAGGTAGGAGCGGGTTTCATGGTTGGGCTTCCCGGACAGACTGATGAGGACTTAGTCGAAGATCTAGTATTTTTAAAGGAACTATCGCCGCATATGGTCGGGATCGGGCCGTTTATCCCGCAGAAAGACACTCCTCTTGCAAATGAGAAGAGCGGAACGGCTGAAAAAACGGTGCTGCTTCTGGCGGTAATCCGCCTGCTACTGCCAAACGTGCTTCTTCCTGCTACAACTGCGCTTGGCACGATAACGCCCAAGGGCAGGGAAATGGGGCTTATGGCGGGGGCGAATGTACTAATGCCGAATTTGTCACCGGTATCTGTTAGAAAAAAATATAGCTTGTATGACGGAAAGATATGTACTGGAGAGGAAGCGGCCGAGTGTCTGAATTGTATTTCACTCAGGATAAAAAGCTGCGGTCTTTCTCCTGACATGTCCCGCGGTGATTTTAAGATATAAAAATAGTGAAAGGGTAAATTAAATGTATAATCCAAAATCGAAAACAGCAACTGAATTCATTGATGACGGAGAAATTCTTGACACGCTTGAGTATGCGCAAAAGAACAAACACAATAAAGACTTGATAGAAAGCCTGATAGAACGCGCCGAGAACTGCAAAGGTCTTTCACACAGGGAAGCGGCTGTTCTGCTTGAATGCGATCTGCCTGAGCAGAACGAAAAAATATTTAAGCTCGCTAAAAAAATAAAACAGAGTATCTATGGTAACCGCATTGTTTTATTTGCTCCGCTTTACCTTTCAAATTATTGCATCAATGGCTGCGTCTACTGCCCGTATCATGCAAAAAATAAGCATATATGCCGCAAAAAGCTGACGCAGGAAGAAATAGCCCATGAGGTTATTGCACTGCAGGACATGGGTCACAAACGTCTTGCTTTGGAAACTGGCGAGGACCCCGTAAATAATCCGATCGAATATATACTTGAAAGCATTAAAACAATTTACAGCATAAAGCATAAAAACGGCGCTATCCGCCGCGTAAACGTAAATATTGCCGCAACGACGGTTGAAAATTACCGAAAATTGAAGGAAGCGGGAATCGGCACTTACGTATTGTTTCAAGAGACATACAATAAAAAAAGCTATGAACAACTCCATCCGACGGGACCGAAGCATGACTACGCCTACCATACTGAAGCGATGGACAGGGCAATGGAAGGCGGAATAGACGATGTGGGTGTCGGTGTATTATTCGGGCTTAATTTATACAGATATGATTTTGTAGGGCTTTTGATGCATGCTGAGCATCTTGAGGCCGCTATGGGTGTAGGCCCTCATACGATAAGCGTACCGCGTATACGTCCGGCTGATGATATTGACCCGCATACTTTTTCAAATGCAGTGCCGGATGATATTTTCGCTAAAATTGTCGCAGTTATCCGCATTGCCGTTCCGTATACCGGCATGATCATGTCAACCCGTGAATCGAAAAAAATGCGTGAACGGGTGCTCGATCTTGGCATTTCTCAGATCAGCGGCGGATCAAAAACCAGCGTCGGCGGATATGCTGAACCGGAACCTGAAGAGGACAACACGGCACAGTTTGATGTTAATGATACAAGAACCTTAAATGAGGTTGTGAACTGGCTTTTAAAGCTTCACTATATTCCGAGCTTCTGTACTGGCTGTTACAGAAAGGGGCGCACTGGAGACAGATTTATGAGCCTTGCGAAAACGGGGCAGATACAAAACTGCTGTCTTCCAAACGCGCTTATGACTTTGATGGAGTATGTATATGATTACGGCGGCAAGGAAACTTCCGATTTGGCTTTGCCTTTTGTATATGACCAGATAAAAGAGATACCAAACGAAAAAGTCAGAACTTTGGTTACAGCTGAAATGGAAAAATTAAAGAAGGGAGAACGGGATTTATACCTGTAAAAGCCTATGAACACAACACCAAACGCAAACAGAAAACATATAGCGATCTTCGGCAACACCAATTCCGGCAAATCCTCTCTGCTCAATGCGATTATCGGGCAGGAGGTTTCGATCGTATCGGCTGTTAAGGGAACTACGACTGACCCGGTAACCAAGGCTATGGAGCTTATACCGTTTGGCCCTGTGGTTTTTATCGACACGGCTGGGTTATGCGACGACAGTGAACTCGGTGAAGTTAGAATGAAACAGACTAAAAAGGTGCTTCAGCGGACGGATTTTGCTGTTTATGTGATGGATGCGGAAAATGCGGATGAAGAAGCTTTTAATTTGGCAAAAGAGGATTTTAAAAAGTACAGCATTCCTTATGTTTTAGTTATAAGTAAAACCGATATTGTTTCTGATGCCGTACTTAAAAATCTTAAAGATAAGTATCCTGAGGCTGTATTTTTGTCTGTGTTTGACAGTGAAAGTATTTTGAAGTTTAAAGATATATTGATTGAGAAGCTCAGTACTGGTGAGGCAGATGAGACCATATTAGGTGATTTGTTACCATCTGGCAGTAAGGTCATATTGGTTGTTCCGGTCGACTCGGAAGCACCTAAGGGCAGGATCATTTTGCCGCAGGTTCAGCTTATTCGTGACTGCCTCGACCACGGTATAAAATCTTATGTTGTACGCGATTTAGAGCTTGAATCCGCACTTGTGGATTTAAAAGATATAAGTCTTGTCGTGACAGATTCACAGGCGTTCAAATATGTAAGTTCTGTGGTGCCTAAAAATATTAAGCTAACAGGTTTTTCGGTTCTTTTTGCGAGATATAAAGGCGATATCAAAGCTTTTGTCAAGGGCGTAAAGCAGATAGAAAGATTAAAAAATGGCTCGCGAGTGCTTATTTCTGAAAGCTGCACCCATAACCATTCTCACGAGGATATCGGACGTGTAAAAATCCCCAGACTTTTAAGGGCACATACCGGAAAAGAGCTTGACTTCGACTTTAGAATGGGACTAGATTTTCCAGAGAATCTATCTGATTACGACCTTATCATCCACTGCGGCTCTTGTATGCTAGGGAAGAAACTGATGCAGACCAGAATCGACATATGTGAGGAGGCAGGAGTCCCAATAACCAACTATGGAGTGATCCTCGCATACTTAAACGGTATTCTTGACAGAAGCCTTGAGATTTTCGGACTATAATAAAAGATCGGAAAGAATAGTTAGTTCTTTCCGATCTTTTTTACTTGTCTTCGACCATTGCATCGTAAAATAAATAGCCGCCGGCAAGATTTTTTGTATTATATCCGTCCTGCTCTAATATCCGCTGGGCTATATAACCTCGCTGTGCGATCCGACAGTACAGATAAATGTTTTTTGATTTATCAAGCGAGTTCAAGTTTTCTCTCAAATTATCCACCGGTATATTCACCGCGCCGGGAATATGACCACTGGAAAATTCACCTGGTGTTCTCACGTCAACGAGCACCCCGTTTTTATCGATTTTATCGATATCCTCGGGATAAAAGGGCTTCATCATACCCTCAAGTATATTTCCCGCAACAAATCCGGCCATATTTACAGGGTCTTTTGCAGACGAATAGGGTGGAGCGTAAGCAAGCTCCAATTCCTGAAGGTCATAAATAGTCATACGGGCTCTGATTGCTGTTGCAAGTACGTCAATGCGCTTGTCGACGCCTTTTCCTCCAACGATCTGAGCGCCCAACACTATGCCGCTGCTATCAAACAACAGCTTTATATACATTGTTTCGGCACCCGGATAATAACTCGCAATTGAAGTGCTTACTGTATATGACTTGAGATATTGTAAATTGCTGCTTTTAAGGCTATACTCGCTTTCACCTGTAACTGCGGCTGTAAGGTTAAATACTTTTATAATGGATGTCCCCTGTGCGCCGGAATATTTTGCATTTTTCCCGCATATTACATCGCCCGCTATCCGTGCCTGTTTGTTAACTGGGGAGGCGAGAGGCACGATTTGTTTTTGACCTGTAACTATATTAGTTACAGCAGAAGCGTCTCCGAGCGCATATACGCCTTTAACAGAGGTTTCAAGCCTGTCGTTTACAATAATTTCTCCGCGGTCTCCAAGGTTGATGCCACTATTTTTAAGAAAGCCGGTTTCGGGATTTGTTCCGGTGCTTAAAATGACGATGTCTGCCGAAATGTGTGTGCCGTTTTCCAAAACGACTTCATTATCTGTTATTTCACCGGCTTTAGAGTTTAAATAGAGTCCTATTTCGTGGCTTCTGATATTCCTCTGGACGAAATGAGCCATATCTTCATCAAGCGGTTTTAGAATATGTGAAGAGGCTTCAACAATGCTTATTCTGATGCCTGATTCCTTAAGATTTTCTGCCATTTCGATCCCTATATAACCACCGCCGATGATGACTGCAGACTGAGGCTTATGCTGATTAATAAAGCTTCGTATGTCTTTCGTATCAATCAGATTTCGAAGGGTGAAAACATGTGCTTTATCGACACCGTTAATAGGCGGGCGATAGGGATATGCACCCGGTGAAAGAACCAATACGTCGTAATTTTCTGCGTATTCTTTGCCTTTAGAGTGATCTAATACTTTGACTGTTTTTTCAGAGCTGTTTACCGAAAGCACTTCATTGTTGACCCTTACATCAACATTGAATCGCGCATGAAAGCTTTCCGGGGTCTGAATGAGAAGATCGTCCTCATTTTTGATCACGCCGCCTATATAATATGGCATCCCGCAGTT
>JAUZPM010000069.1 GCA_030705925.1 Bacillota bacterium | reverse complement strand
ATGCCGGCGCCGGTGCCTGAGCTTTGCGGGTCGATAGCCTGCTGAACAGAGCTGATAAGCTCTGCACTCGGCTTTTTAAACTGAGAATCGATGATTTCAAGCTTAACAGTGCCGCCGCCATTCCAAGCGGGAGTGACCTTAACGCCGCCAACGCCGTCAAGCGCGACCGTTTTCTGTTTGTAATCGGAAATATTTCCGCCGAAAGCCGCGGCTTGGATGCTGTTCAGATAGCGTTTTCGTAAAGCCTCGGTATCCTCCTCGTCCTCGCCTGGGATGGATAATTCCAAAACGTCGGCGGTCGAAAGCCCGTCGATATAATCGACGGGTATCAAAGCGCCAGCCGTATCATTTCCAGCGGTTCCCGCAGTCCCGCAGACAAGATAGAATATCCCGTCCGAGACCTTTTCGGAAACCGTGAAATTAAGCATTCCCAGTGAGAATCTTGACCCGATAGGAACATCCATATGGGCATTGCCGTTTTTAAACTCCGCCTTAATGATCGAAACTGTGGCGGGCGTGGGTGCAATGCCCCTCTCGGCGCAGCGCCTGATAAGATAATCTCTAGATGCCGTGTCTGCAAAAGTCTCGTCCATGATAGAATCGAGCTCGATATACATATTCTGAAGCTCGACGGCAGCCGGGGCGAGAGCACTGTAAATAACGCTGCCTTCTCTGGTGTCGATGTTAGAATCCTGTTCTTTGACATTGCTCAGCATCCGCTTAAGGATAGATTCAAATGTAACATCCTCGTACATTAAATAGTCACCGCCTTTTCTGCATCAATATCGCCATAGATAGTGCTGACCCTGAAGGCAGCGCGGATCTTCCTGCCCTCATAGTCAAATACGAAATCGCTGACGCCGGTAATTCTCGAATCCTGTGTCAGTGCTTCGGTTATTCTTCTTTTGAGTTCAGGCAGAACAAAGGGCATCTGCTGCCCGTAAAGGTCCACAAGCTCAATGCCGTAGTTCCATGAGTATATTAGATATTCATACCGCTCGGTATTGAGTATCAGATAAACCGCCTGCTTCATGGCATCCAGTTTGTCTGCAAACCCGCTTATCGTGTTGCCGTCTGAAATTTTGAAAGTTCTGGTTGGAAGCTCGATAATTTGAAAATCTTTTGACAAATCAATATTGACAGCCGGAATCATGCCATCACCTCACCTTGTCTAAAACAACGAATTTTTGTCCACCCTGCGCCCTGACGAGGATGACCTTGTCTCCTTTTGCAAGCGCGAGATGAAGCATATAGTCTCCTGTGGCTCCGGAATTTGCAATCACGTTCACGTCATAGCCTGTGACGCTGAAATGCAAGTCTTTCACGAGGGTAGTCAGGATAAGATCCCTGTCGGTCAGCACCATTTTCTGATCAAGGCTGATTTTCAGTGGAGACGCACTCATTACTTCGCCAAAGTACACCCCCGCGGGCATGGCGTTTTCGACCGCTTCGACAGCGGCTTTTTTGATAAGCTGAACTAAATCAGGCAATAAAATCACCGCCTCTCAGTGTGAGATCCATCCGGTGCTCGCTTGCGGTAAATGAGTGTTTGACCTTTTCGACGAGCATAAAATTTTTCACCTCCATATCTCCGAGGTCAAGGTTGACGACAACGGAAGATCCGGCACGGACACTGGTGTCGCCAATGGCGCCGCTTATGGAGAGGTTGCGTGTCTTGCGGTCGTAGAGTTGAAGCAGGGCGTTAGCTTTAGCCACTCCGATCGACTGGGTCTGGATCTTATCGAAATACTGAAGGACACCCCACTGATTGATGTTGGCGGAATCCTGAACAGTGAAGGTCTGGCGCTGATTGGTTTGGTCGTTTTCATAGACCAGCTTGATTTTGTTATATGTATCGCCGTCGATGCTGGAGGTATAGTCGAAATTTTCGCCCGTCTGCTCGTTGATAAGTAGGTTCAGCTTCATATCCTCAACATTTTTAAGGGTCAGTTTGCCGTAATCGTCGTAGAGGACGAACAGCTTGCCCGTATTCTGCAAGGTCTCGTCAAGAGCGGTCTGAATGATATCAAAGAGAGTCTTGTTGTCCTCTTTTCTTGAATAGATTTTATATCCGGTCGAGTCAAGCTCACCGGCATGCAGCCTAAAATCGCCGGCAATCATTCTGATAAGCTCATCCGCAGAGGTGTCGGCATAGTTGATGGTATCCTTGTTTTTGAGGTATCTAAGCTGATCGTAGGCGGTAACTTCGATGACCTTGTCCTTGTCCCGTTTTTTCTCAAAAACGAAGCCGTAAAAGATCTTGTCGCCGCCGTATTTGAACATTACCTGACCGCCCTCATAAAAATCAATGATGTCGTCCTTGAGCACAGAAAATGTGAGTTTACCGGGTTCGCCCTTGCGTGATGTCTCCCATGTGATGGTGTCCTCGATAACAGGGGCATATATCTTGTCGGCATCCTGGATAAAAAGCTCAACATTCTTCAAAACTCACCCCTCCTTTCTAAGACGGCATAATAAACACCTGCCCCGTGTAAATGAGGTTAGGGCGTTTGATTTTGTCTCTGTTGAGGTCATAGATTTCGGTATATCTCGCCCCGTTGCCGAGATATTTCCTAGCGATGTTCCAAAGGCAGTCGCCATTTTTTACGGTGTAAGTGCTGAGCTGCGGAGCTGAATCATCAGGTCTTGCGGATTCGATGGTTGCGGTGTTGTCCGACTGCGGCTGAACGATCTGGGTTCCGTAGGGCTTATATTCTTTAAGCTCAATGGAAACGGTAATGTCGGTGCCGTTCTCGGCGTCTTCCGAAATGTCATAGGATTCAAGGGTAACCGTCTTATCGTGAACGACCATATGGTCGTCTTTCGTTTTATTATTCCATTCGCTCGTAAACTGGAATGGGGTTCCGCTCAACTTGAGCTGTTCCAGTCTATCCAGATAATAGCTTGCAGGTTTAAAGCCCAGCTCGTCCGGGTAAACGGCAAATGGATACTTAACCTGTGGAAGGACTGCGTCAAAGCTGATTTCAGTCAGTCCTGAGGGCTTAATAATGTTGATTTCGGAATCATCGATAAGGTTAAAAGTTTTATTCTGACCTTTCACCTTTGTGGTAATTTTAGACGGGGTGACCGGCAAAGCCATCCCGTCCAGCGTTACAGTATACATCAGGCATACGCTCCTTCCGCGGCTGCCGACATGCTCTGGTAAACCTTGTCTTCAAGGTAACTGACGATGCCGTCCAGATCCATGCCGGAATTAACATTGTTGTGGTTCACCATATCGACCTTGATTTCTGCGGTCGTGAATCTGTTGATTGCTTCCTGCTCTGCAATATCGCGCAGATACTGCATGTCTTCATCAGAAGAATCCATCGAATCGCTCATAGCGGCGGTGTTTCCGGCGGTATCGGCAGTGTTCTGCGCGATATTGCCAAGCGCATCGTTTATTCCGCCGGCACCGGCACCCGCACCCGCGCCGCCTGGCATAAACTTATCCTGCAAACCTTTCATTTTATCCGTCAAACCACCCAATAAATCATCTTTATTTCCAAGCCCTTTCATTGAGAAAGCATTTCCGATGCTCTTTTGAATATTTGTGCCGAATTTATTGCCTGCGTTGAATGCGGCACCAGGATCGACACGGGCGATTTCAGGCGCGTCACGGTTCAGCGTTATAGATGTGTTACCGTTTTTGCCCCAGCTGAGGACATTCTTTTGGAGAGCCTTAATACCGTTTGTCCACTTAGTCCCGAAGATTGCATCAATGATTTTAGTAACTACCGTTCCAAGGGATAAAAACTGTGAAATGATTTGACCTAGCAGGTTGAATACCGCGCCGCCGAAGCTGGTAAAGCCGCCATTGCAAACATTTAAGATCCATTCAATAAGTCCAAGGAACGGAGTGACAAACATTGACCAAAGGAGTTGGATAGCTCCGTTTATTGCGCCGATAAGAACGTTCAATATTGTTGCGCCAAGCCACATAAACGCTCCGCAGATAAGCCCAACTGCGCTGAGATTCTGCCCTGTGAGTCTGTTTATCACCGCTATAACGATAAAGAAAATTGCAATCAAAGCAATGATAGCGAGAATGATCCATACAATCGGGCAGGCATACAGTGACGCGTTCAGAGCCCACTGACCTATACTCGCAATTCCGGATGCAATAGCGAGCACTCCCATAGCGAACGCAACGCCTAATATTATCGGTCCCATGGTGTCCCAGTTATTCGCTATAAAGTTGCCAATTTCCCCGATAATACCAAGCACCCAAAGCGCCGCTTCCGCGGCAATTTCAAGTCCTCCGGCAAAAACTCTTATGAACGTCTGTATCTGAGGCATATTTGCGAGCTGTCCGATCTTTTCAAAAACAGGCTGAAATGCATGCTGCATGCTATTATTGATTTCCGTTTTTAAATCCGAAAAAGTTCTCGGCATCTGCCCAAATTTTTGATTGGTCTGGTCAGCCGCCGAGAACATCGCGTTTTTAATAACATCAGACGAAAGCTTTCCCTGATCGGCCAAATTTCTGACCTGATCCACTGGCAGGTTCATATAGTCAGCAATAGACTGGATAATGCCGGGGGCGGTCTGCAAAACAGAATCGAATGCGTCCCCCTGCAGGCTGCCCTGAGCCATAGCATTGGTGAGCTGCTCCATGCCTGATGCCTGATCTTCAATACTCGCGCCGCCCATTTTAAAGTTTTTCGTCATTAGATCTGAAAACGCAATAAGTTCTTTACTGCCGCTGAAGGCGCCGCTTGCCCGCGCGCCCAAATTACCGACAGTATCCGTCATGTCTTGATAGGATGTCCCTGTATTCTGTGCTGAGCTATAGATCAAATCCTGTAAATCCCTCGTTGACTGCAATCCGTCGTTCATCATCTTAACTTTTGTGTTCATCTGGGTATATTGATCTGACATACTAGCTATTTGCAAAGCATAATCTCCAATTTTCCCTACAACAGTTGCTCCCACAGATAGAATCGATTTCTTCTTTTTATCGCCTCCGGTGCCCTCTTCTATTGAGCCTCCAGAGGATTGAATCTTAGTCTGAGCCGATCTGTTCTTAATCGAATTTTTAATATTTTTCCCTGCCGAGGATAGCTTATTTATTTTCTGTTGTAAGCCGGTAATACTGTTTTTGGCTTTTGTAATATCACTGCTCACTTGAAGGGATTTTTTAAAATCCTTTCCCGCCTTGGTCAGCCCGTTCATTTTCTGTTGCAAACTGCCAACGCTGTTTTTCACCTTTGTAATGTCACTGCTCACTTGAAGCGTTTTTTTAAAATTTTTTCCCGCTGTGGTCAGCCCGTTCATTTTCTGTTGTAAACTGCCCACGCTGTTTTTCACCTTTGTAATGTCACTGCTCACTTGAAGCGATTTTTTAAAATCCTTTCCCGCCGCGGACAATTTCTTAAAGCTCTGTTCCAAGCTGCTGACGCTGCTTTTTGTTTTTGACAGTTCCGATCTTGCCTTTTGAAGGGCGCTTGTGTCCACCGCATTCCGGGTTGCTTTCTGCAAAGATTCAAAGCTTTTTACAGTCGTTTGAATCGCCTTATCCATTTTTTTAAGTGCCGGTGTCAGCCCGTCCGTAATTTGAATCGATGTACTGATCGTTCCCATCATCTCACCTGCCTTTAAATAAAAAATAACAGGATGCGTTTTTTTCGCCCCTGTTTAAGCCTAAATTTTCAAGTCCTGCCATAATGGCACCTCACCGGCGCGTGCGGCGCCCTTTTGTTCAGCTCATTTTTCACTCTCCGCCTCCCGTCCTGCTATTTTATATTCACAGCGTCTTTCACATCTCCGAATCCTCGCATCTCTCACCTGTTTCGTTCTTATATATTATAAAATAAGCCTGAACAGTTTTCGTTCCGGCTTTCAAGTTATTTTCGCATTAAAAAAGCATCTTACTCTCGTAAGATGCTTCATTCTCAATCAAAGTTCTTTATTCCATCCTTATTATCATATGCGGCATCCGTTTTTATTTTCAGCGCCATGCCTTGGCACCCCCGCCAATCTTCCATCAACGTCTAAACTCATGGTTCCGTTTCCCGCGTCTCCCGCGTCTTACATTATAGCTTACAGATCCACAGTCACTTCATTTGTTGACCCATAATTCTGCTCAAACATATCAGCTAACGCATTGGCTAACCTGATATTTCCGGTTATCACAAAACAGATATAGTCTATTTGGTCGTCATTTAAATAGGTAAATATGAAATATCTCGTTGTAGTCGTAGTTGTTATCTCTTTAGTATCGTTTAGCCACAATGCCCCAGTTTTACCAAAAGTCTCATAATTCCAAATGGCTTGACCGACACTTGGAACATAATCTGTCTGTACTTCAGTATCGGTTCTCACTGAAACATTAATTATCTTGTCACAGGCAAGCCTGATTGTGGTTCCACTGCCTTCAAAGATGAAGACATCAGGCTCAAATCCAATTGTGCAGTTTGTACCATCAGCCAAAGGCAGACCGCACACCAGATTTGCCCATACATGACTCTCACGATATTCTTTGATTCTAGCTTTTTCCTCTCTTATCGCAGCTCTTTCTGCAGCAGGTTTCCTGCTGACAAGGATCAGGACAGCACTTATAATACCGCAAAAAATAGCTGCTGGCATTGAATCTTTGTCACCTGAAAGAACTAGAATCAAGGAGACTAAAGTAAAAACCCCAAAAAAGATTCCTAATCCTCTTGCAATTTTCTTTGCAATACTCATAACATGCCCCTCATTTCCATTATCGTCATAAGTTTAAAGCGCACGAAAAAACATGCCAATTAATAAACAAATTTTTACGAAAATAGCTTCAAACTACAGAACCCGCATCTCCGTGTTTCGCCTACAGATCCATAGTAACTTCATTTGTCGACCCATAATTCTGTTCAAACATCTCGACCCATGAATTAGCTAAATCAAGATTTTCCAGTATCACAAACCCGACATAATCGATTTCCCCGTCTTTTAAATAGGTAAATATCAAATAATTCGTTATAGTCGTATTAGTTATCTCTTCAGTATTATTTAATAATATTGCTCCAAGTTTGCCAAATGTCTCATAATTCCAGATGGCTTCACCGACATCTGAAACATATTGTTTCTGAATGTCAGTATCGGTTTTCACGGAAATATCGGTTATCTTGTCACAGGCAAGCCTGATTGTGGTCCCGCTACCTTCAAAGATGAAGACATCAGGCTCAAATCCGATGATACAGTCTGTACCATCGGCAAAAGGCAGCCCGGCAAGGTGGCTTGCCAATACGTGGCTGTTATTGTATTCTTCAATTTCCTGTTGTTCAGCCATCAGCTTTTCTTTTTCCTGCCTAATTGCTTCTAATTCTTCTTTTGATTTCACTCTGATAATAGTCATGGGCAAACCAATGACGCCGAACAACACCGCAGTTGCAATAGAAGAGGTATTGCCGGATAAGCTTACGATTATCCCTATTAAACACATTACCAAACATATAATTCCAATAATTCTTCTTGCATTCATAACATGCCCCTCATTTCCATTATCGCCATAAGTTTACAGCACATGAAAGAACATGTCAATCGATAAACATATTTTTACAAAAAATAGAATCAAATTACAAATTTATTTCCAGCATTCTCACGCCCAAGCCGTCCCCCACACCGGCAGGGGACGGCACCCACGGCGTGACAGCGTCGTCACCTTTTAGACTTGACTTTTTTAGCTTCCTTCTCGTCGGCTTCGATTTTAAGCAAGACGGCGGCGATAACGAAAGCCTTTTCCTGTTTTTCGAGGCTGACGAACTGAGATGGAAGCATGTGCAGCTTATGAAGGCAGTAATAAGCAATATTTGCTTCAAACTCGCCTTCTTCAATTAGTTTTTTGCTTCTTCAACCTCATCTTCCATGGCTGAGTCAAAGCCGTTGACCTCTTGGATTTTGGTGAGGTAATCGGTATACTCACCGGGGGTGAGCATAGTTTTAAGAAGCACGTCAGAGCCCATAACGCCATAAGAATTCTGCAGTTCCGCGTCGTCAAGGTTAGGATAGACTGTGCATTTAGCGGCAAGTTTTCCAAGATAGAGGTTAAAATCGGTGTCCTGCGTATATTGATTTCTCTTGCCGGGGATCTGCACCCGTTTTGTGCACGCTTTGCGCAAGGCCTCGTCGTCGGTAGAAGTGATGCAGCTGATTTCCCATTCGATAGGCTTACCGTCCTCGCCGACGAAGCGTTTGGAAGCAACGAATTTTATGTTGTCGACTCTCAGTGCGTTTTTAGCAAGAAAAGCGCTTAAATTGCTCATAAATCAAGATCCTTTCCATTACATGCCGGACATTTTAGTAAACTGTTCGGGCATTTCAAAATCTTCAAAAGTAAAGTCCATATCCTCATCGAGGTATTCAGAGCCGGCGTCGAACTTAGTAAGGATGCCGCCGTCGACGTTGCAGTCTTTGAGGATGATGGTCTGTCTGCCGACGCTGGAGGTAGGGTCCTCATTTGTAATCTGGATGTCGAAGTAAATATCCTCGCCGCTGTTCTTATACCTGTAGAGCAGCTCTCTGAATATGCTGGTGTTATAGTGGAAGGTGGCGGAACCGGTGCCCTTCCAGCTTGTGGCCTTGTTGCCTTTGCCGGTTCTGCCGAGGATCGGGACCTCGCTTTTATTTTTTTCGAACTTAGCCTCAAGTTTGATTGCGGACATCAGATTGTACCTGTTGCCCTCGATAGTAACGAAACATTCAGCCAGTGACGCGGAAATGGCGTCCTTGGCAACCATTACATTAGCCATAATTAAAACCTCCTATCTTATTGAACCACAACGGTCATGTAGAGCTGTGCCATAGCGTTGACAGGCGTAACCACGTCTGAAACGACAACGGATTTTTTGGTGTCGCCCGCCGTGACTTTAACATCATCGGCGCTGAAATTCTCGATAGCTCTGATGTTCTGAAGATCCTGATGGTGTTTAACGATGTCGTTCCAGAGCGAGATTCTGCCAGCGTCGTCATTGGGGACAGCGCCGAGGTATTTGGTATTGAATAGTACGGCAATATCGTTTGCGACCTGATCGAGGACTCTGATGGTCTGGTTGCTGCCGAAATCCTCTGATTTCTCATCAGAAACAGACACGAATGTGTTTATATCCTCAAGCACGCGGATCTCGTCACCGACTCTATGGAAGATGAATTTGCCGGATTTAAGAGCATTTTCGAGTGCGGTCTGTGTATAATCCGTGTCGACAGTGTACTCGCCGTCATAAGCTTTGTTGGTGTTGCTCTTGCTGACGGCACAGCCGGCCTCGATGCCTGTGACCCAGTAAACCAGAGAGGATTCTGCTGCGCCGGAGTCAGTGGCTTTGTTTTCGACAGAGATAATGCCCTCGTGGTCAGCGGTAGACGTTCTGTAGAGAACCGTCTGGAATTTAACACCGAGTTCGTCGCGCATACGTTTGGTAAAAGCAACAAACAGTCCTGTGATCTCTGCGGTTGTAGAGGTGCAGCCCAAAGCGTTGAAGGAATATGACTCGATCTTGTCGAGAAAAGCCTGATATGCGGCGCCGTCTGGTGCTGAGCCGTTGGTTCCTCCTGTGAGGTTGATTCCGGCGGAAGGTGCAAGAGTCGCTGATGAAATAAAGTCGACATAATCGTTGCCTTTAAGTTCGCCTGCAGAAGCGACTGTCTGTGAGTCGACCTTAACAGTGTCTAGATATGTAGATACATCATATTTAGAGGCGTTGTCCGTATTGATCTGGATGATGAGCCTCAGGTCGTTGCCGCGAATGCCGGAATATTTTGCTGTTGCGAATGTGCAGGCAGCCTTAACGCCGGAATTAAGCCTGTAAAAATACCCTTTGCGGATATTTTTGAAGAGTTCGCGAAGCCCCTTCATTTTGTCATTGCCGAATGCGTAACCGAAAGCCTTCATAGAGTCAGACTCAAAATTTTGCGAATCCATTTCAAAAACCGTGTCTTCAATGCCCCAGTCGAGTTCGATTGGCATAGCTGCGATGCCTCTGTCCGAAAGGACAGCGGATGCCTTTGCCAAACTTACAAAGTTGATATAGGAACCGGGAAGCGCCTTATTCTGCGCTGTAAAAGTTCCGCCGCCAAGTGCCATGTTACTTCACCTTACCTTTTAAAAATTTATTGATTATTTCATCAGTTTCATCCAGACTGTAGGAACCGCCTTTAAGCTGAGCGCTGAGAATATCTCGGCAGTTTTCATACCGTTTGGAGGAAAGCAGCTGATTTTTAGTAAATACAGTTTTAGTTTCTTCCGGTTTATTTGCCAAAAAAATCATCCT
>JAUZPM010000068.1 GCA_030705925.1 Bacillota bacterium | reverse complement strand
GCGCATTCATTCTGCTCTGGATTGGCTTAGCCCCGTTCAGTTTGAAATACAAAATTCTTAAATGCTTAACTTTGTGTCTAGTTTTTCTTGACCTTTCCAGAGGTCCTTTTTCTCAATGTCCGTTTTTACTGGTACAGTTCATAGATGCAGGGCTTTTATTTTTGATGAAAAAGTCCTTGACAATTCGTTTCTGGGAATGCGGCATTGAATATGATTTTAAAAGCAATATTCCGGGAACTGTGCAGGGAGTCTAAACGGTTGAAGTTTTCAGGAAAAGTTGACAATATTTCGGAGTCGGGCAGACGACAGCTGAGTTCTCGGGTGCTGAGCTTGCTAATGTACCACGATTATTTAATTTGCTATAACGTAAAGGGGCATGATTGACAAATCTTGCCCCTTTTGGTATATTTAGAACATATAAAGCCTACGACTGGCACTAATTAACAAAACTGATAAGACATGTGACCCAACCAATATTTATAACAAGCTCGACAGGAGATTTAAAATGAAACGATTCTTTTCGCTTATTTTTATTATACCAATAATGTTAATGCTGACGGAATTTCCTTCGAAAGGAATGGATACGGTAGACATCTTTCCGCTTTCGATACAGAGGCAAACGATATCTGCTTCAAAGTTTCCAGTTGTAATTGATAATAAAGGAAATGCGTACGTATGGGGACAGATACTTTATAAATTTTATTCTCTTCCCCAAAAAGTTTTGGAGGGTGTGGCATCTGTAGATTCTTCTAACAATCATGCCATTTTTCTCAAAGAGGACGGAACTGTCTGGGCAATGGGAGGAAACGCATTTGGCGCGTTAGGGAACGGAACAACTAAAGACAGTGATGTTCCTGTGCAGGTTTCAGTTCTTAAAGATATAGTAGGCATTAGTGATGGTTTCTTGGAGGGCCTAGCACTTGAGAAAGACGGCTCCGTCTGGCTTTGGGGAAACAATAATCTGACACCAGTTAAAATTAAAAGTTTAAAAAATGTCGTAAGTATTTATGCCACTGGGTTTATTGATGTATTTCTAAAATCAGATGGCACTGTTTGGTATTTGACTGACGAGGATGCCTCATTAAATCCCAAACAACTTGATGGGTTAAAAGACATAATGGCAGTATCATCGGGATATTATATCAGAGGATATGGAAATAGGGATATTGCAGCAATAAAAAACGACGGTACTGTATGGGTATGGGATCATACTAATACAGGTGATTCTCTATCACAGCTTGGGGAAATTAATGATGTTATCGATTCAACTAATGCCTCAAATCTTATGGTGAAACGAAATGGAGATGTATACTTGTACGGTCAATTCGGCTATATCCCCACAGAAGTATATATAACTGAAACTAAAGTGCCAACAAAAGTTAGCGGAGTCAGTGATGTGATTAAAGCTGATTCAATGGATTCTTGTATAGCAATGTTTGAAAAAAAGACGGGTCAGTATGGACATGGGGCGATCAGTTCACGAATGCAAATGAGAATACTGAATTCAGGTACAACCCAATTCAGCTCGTAGATTCGAGCGGAACGGGAACTTTTACTGCTATGATGCCGACGACAAAATATGTGCTTGACAGACCGGCGGGGTGGGCGAAGTGTGAGGTGAGCGAGGCGGATAAGCTATCGCTTATGCCGGAGGGATTCGATCAGTGGTATAACTACAGCATAACCCGTGAAGAATTCTGCACGCTGGCTGTCAATATGATTGAGAAGAAGACAGGAAAAGCGATTGATAAAGTGCTTATAGATAGGAGCCTGACCGTTAATGAATATCTCTTTAATGATACGAGCGATAGCAAAATCATTGCCGTCGCGGCGCTTGGTATTGTAAACGGTAAGGGCGACAAACTTTTCGATTCATCGGGGCATATCACCCGGCAGGAGGCGGCAGCGATGCTGTATCGTACAGCAAAAGTATTGGGCTATTCCGAGCCGCAGAGGGATGCAATCAGCTTTACTGACAGTGCATCTTTCAGCGATTGGGGCAAGGACGCAATCAGCTATGTTTCGTCTGCGGCAGATAAAACAAACAATCTTAAGGTCATGAACGGCATGGGTGGCGGCAGGTTTGAGCCAGATTCGCCCTACACCCGTGAGCAGGCAATCATAACGATCAAGCGATTATTTAACGTTCAATAACACTTATTTGAATATTGATCGGCAGAGCTAAAACCATACACATATATTTTTAAGTTCGGAGGTTTTTATGAAAGGACTATTACATTTTATAGTAACCCATATATTAGTCGCTATATGTTATTTGATATTATGTATTTTGCCGCTATTTTTTCACGAATTTTATTATCCTCTAATAGTTATATTTACCTGGATTCTTGGGCCTATTTTAACTGTAATCTTGATAGCTAAATTGCTAAATTTTATTAAGTTTAATAGATCATACATTCTTATTGCAATATCATTTTTACTAAATTTTACTTACATACTGATTTATACTTGGTTTGAAAATCAAAAACCACGTATTCCAGGAGATTTTATTGACGTCAGAGGGGTTTATTTACTGATTTTTGGCTATGGGCAAATATCCGGAGTTGTATTTTGTATTTTATGTGCGCTCTATTTCTACGTAAAAAAGAAAAAGAAAAATCATGAGATTTTAAAAACCAATAATAATGGATGACGCAGATTTTCAAAGACTTTTTATCGATTTGCCAGTATAATAGTTGACGGGTTCGCGATGCATAAGAAATATTAAAGTGATTGCAGTTACAAAATGGGCAGGAGGCGTACATTACGGTCGAATGTTTATTTAATATACTATGACTGCGCAGACTAATATATACAATTCGTTTCCTGCCTGGGTATTAATATCCAGAAATATTATGCAGTGATGGGGGGCACTTTGTGAAAAAGTTAAGGTATATTAATTTATTTTTAATGCTAATTGCTAGTTTTAAAATATTGGCTCTTTCACAAGTGGGACCCAACTGGGAAATCCCACCAAGCGCGCTTTTACTTAGTAGGCGATTAAGGTTCATAGTCACAATCCTGTTTATTATAGAGGTGTTTTTATTTATTTATAAATTCACTTTTTATAAAAATCAAAGTTTGACTTTTAAATCAATATATATTTTATTGATATTGGTTATTATATTAATTAACGCTTTTTGTTTGACCGATTACTCTTTAAATGTTCGTAATTTATGCCCAAAATTATCTTTAATTATTTTTCATTCATTCTATTTTGATTTATTTCTATCAATCTTGTGTTGCGGATTCTTAACAATAAAACATTAGTGAATAGGGAGAGAATGAATAAACAACTATTTGTCAATATATACATATTTTATTCTTAATTCCCTTATATTTCTTGTAAAAAACAAATAAAAATTTAACATTCTAATTAAACATATATGTATATATTTCGATAATTATATTGTACATAAAAATTTCTGTATTTGGGAAAGCGCTAAAACTGCAGCATTGCATTTGAGGTGATAACATAAAGAATGACTGAAAATTAAATGTTAAAAGACAGAAGGTATAGGTATATGCTGGCTGTCTTTTCTTAACATGTGTTTAAAATTCTATATATATAAATAACAACAGAACCTATAATGTCGGAATTTTAAACATACTTTAAAAACATTAAATTTTTGAAAGGGAGTCGGACAATGAAAAGAGTGCAAAAATTTTTTAGACTGAAAGGAATCGCGTTGAAACTGTTTATCCCGGTAACGCTGATGGTGTTGCTTTTGTGTTTTGCGTTTACGTACATGGTAGACAAAGACATGAATAACGTTGTACTTATCGATCAGGAAAACAACTTAAAGGCTCAGTCTAATTTTGTTATGACTTATCTTGATACTACATATCCCGGTGCATGGACGGCAGACGGGGATAAATTATATAAAGGCAGCAAGCTTATCAACGACGACACCGACATTGTCGATCTCGTCAGCAACAGAACAGGTTATTATTGCACGCTGTTTCTAAATGATGTCCGTGTATGTACAAGCGTAAAAGCAAACGGAAAACGTGCCACCGGTACAAAGGCGAGTGCTGCAGTCGTTCAGCAGGTTTTAAAGGGTGCACAGGATTATGCTGGCTTCGCAAACGTCGCGGGGGCAAAGACGCTTAGTTATTACATCCCGTTAAAAGACAGCACTGGCAAGATCATAGGCATGTTCTTTTTGGGAAATAATCAGAGCTCGATCGGGAAGGTTGTAAACGGCACAAGAAATAAATTTTATTCCGTCATGCTAATAGCATTTGTTTTGAGCATGTTTATATGCCTTACGATTTCTTTTTACCTATCAAATAAGATACGTGATGCACTTGAAATGATTGAAGAACTGTCAAAAGGCCATTTGGGCAAACGCCTCAAAGTTAAATCAAAAGATGAGATAGGAAAGATGTCGCTTGCTATGAATGAACTTGCTGACACGCTTCAGAATAAAGTTCTTGTCACTATGGACGGTATTTCTCAAGGCAATATGTCAAGTATAAATCAAAGTGAGGACGCTGAAGATCAGATAACTCCGGTGCTTAAGAGAACGTCTGACACTGTCCGCTCAATTGTTCAATACACCAATAGGATAATAGGCGCGGCAAATGACGGGGATCTTACGAAGAGGATTGACACATCTGTCTATGAGGGCAGCTGGAAACAGCTCACAAGTGACATCAATACGCTGATGGATAGCGTTGCAGAGCCGATAGAAGAAGTACGCAGGATCATGGCAAAAGTCATTGTCAACGACTACACAGACAGAGTAAATGGCGACTATAACGGCATCTTCAAAGACATGGCAGACGAAACAAACAATCTCTGCAAAAAGCTTTTAATGCTGCAAAATGTTGTAGACTGCATATCTAAAGGTGATACCAGTGATCTTAGTGATCTTAAAAATACAGGGAAGCTTTCTGAAAACGATAATATGACTCCTGCCATTATCAAGATGATGACTCAAATCCAAGATCTTATCAATGAGGTCGATAACCTTGCAAACGAAAGCGTCAACGGGAATGTCATAAATGCCCGTGGAAATGCAGAAAAATTTGAGGGCGGATACAGAAAGATCGTCGAAGGGTTCAATAATTCGCTTGAAGCTATTTCAAATCCGCTGACCGACTTTATGAGAATTCTCAGTGCAATGGCTGTAAACGACTATACCTTTGAAATAACGGAAGATTCAAAAGGCGATTACGCAACTGTATATTCTAAACTTACGAGCGTTAAGGACAGACTGGCGTCGATTGAGGAACTTGCGAGGGGAATTTCAAAAGGCGATATTAGCGAGCTTGAAAATTATAAGATTATGGGTAAAATCAGCAATAACGATATACTCACACCGTCACTTACGCAAATGATGGAGAGCATACAGTCGCTGATTGACGAAACCACGCTTATAGCAAATTCGGCTGCCAACGGAGATCTTAAAATAAGAGGCGATGTTACAAAATTCGATGGCGGTTATGCAGCAGTTATCAGTTCTGTTAACGACCTTCTTAGCGCAGTGGAAATGCCGATCAATGAAGTTACTGAAAACATGACAAAGCTTAGTCAGACAGGCAAACTTGACATTACACTGTCGCAGTCTTATAAAGGAAAGTTCAAGGATCTTTCAAACGCGTACAATTATACGTTTCAGAGTATAAAAAAGATAATCGGAAGTGTGACGAACGCTATTACCCAAATGTCAAAAGGCAATTTCAGCATCGACAAGATGCCCGATCTTCCCGGCGACTATCAGGCGCTGCCTATTGCTATCAATTTGATTATTGATTCGCTCAACGAGCTTCTCGGAAGAATATCAGAGACTTCTGAGCAGGTTGCCGCCGGCTCTACTCGGGTATTAGAGGGAAGCCAGATGCTTTCAGACGGCGCATCAGAACAAGCAAGCTCAGTTGAAGAACTTACGGCGTCTGTTACACAGATTTCGGCTCAGACAAGAAAAAATGCAGAAGACGCGGTCGAAGCAAATAGACTTGCTGATACTGTGAAACAGAGCGCATCGTCAGGAAACAGCAATATGAACGACATGCTCCAGTCAATGTCGGATATAGGCGAGGCATCGTCTAATATTTCAAAAATTATTAAGGTCATAGACGATATTGCGTTCCAGACAAATATTCTTGCTTTAAACGCGGCGGTCGAAGCAGCAAGAGCTGGACAGTATGGCAAAGGCTTTGCCGTCGTTGCCGGAGAAGTGAGAAGCCTTGCCGCTAAAAGCGCTGAAGCCGCAAAGGAGACAACTGACCTGATCGAAGGCACAGTTCGTAAGGTTAGTGTTGGCACCGAGATTGCAAACAAGACAGCAGATGCTCTTAGTAAAATCGTAACAGGGGTAGATAAAGTTTCAACATATGTAAATGATATATCAACTGCTTCAAACGAGCAGGCGCTAGGCATTGCGCAGATAGACCAGGGGCTTCAGCAGGTTTCTCAGGTTATCCAGACCATTTCTGAGACTTCTGAGGAAAGCGCCTCTGCAAGCGATATTTTAAACCAACAGGCTGATCTGCTTAAAAAACAGGTTTCAAAGTTCCAACTAAAAAGAGCAGTATAGTTTAGTAAAATAAAAAAAGCCGGACATCAGCACTGTCCGGCTTTTTTATTAAAGCAAGATTAAAGTTAGATTAAAAATAAGGACATCTCGTTGACAATAATAGAAAATCATAATATATTGAAAAAAAGGGTGACAGTAATATATTGAAAAAAAGGATGACAGCAAATGAGTTGGTATTTTAAAGCACTAGTTAACTATTATAATTTTAAAGGAAGGGCAAGCAGAAGAGAATTCTGGACGTTTTTTTTGACAAATGCTATAATTTTTGCGGCTTTTTTGTCTTTAGGAAAGATATTACATATCCATACTATGATTTTCTACGCTCATTTACTTCTTTTAGCAATAGCTTGTCCGTTAATCGCGGTTTCTTTTAGAAGGCTTCATGATATCGATAAGTCCAGTATCTTGGCATTAATCTTCTTTATACCCGTTATAGGAAAGATCTTTTTTTTCATTATGATGTGTATGCAGGGGACACCGGGTGCCAATCGATATGGCATGAACACACATGCAGATACAGCTGAAAATACCAATTACGGTTACACGTGTTAAAATACGTAGCGGGCTCAGTATAAAAATGAGTGATGTTAAGATATAGAATTTAATTAGTTTTATCTTGCGGCTGTCGGGAAATCGGCAGCTATTTTTGTGTTAAAATCTTTTTATCTTGAAAAAATTTCCACACAAAATAAAAGATGCTGACCATATATTGCAAATAATTGAAATTAGATTATTTATATAATAAAATTATTATAATAGCTTTCGCTATTCGGCTGATATTTCACATTCATATAAATGTTACTATTTTTTAATACTATTTAAAGATTTTACTGCTATAATATAGTCAAAATTCTGTTATCCGGTCAATAGGAGATGGCAAAATGATAAAACTTAAAACAAAAAGAAGGATTTTATCACTTTTTATTGTGCTGACGATTATACTTATCAACTGTCCCGTGTCCTTTGCCGCAAGCAGTGAGGCTGTACAGGCGGCAAATACGCTAAAAACGCTTGGTCTGTTCCAGGGGGCGGGGACGGATTTAAATGGCAATACGCTTTATGATCTTGACAGAGCCCCTACCAGACAAGAGGCAGTCACCATGCTCATACGTCTTTTAGGCAAAGAGAATGACGCCAAAGCCGGAAGCTGGAATTATCCTTTCACAGATGTCGACTCATGGGCGGCGCCGTATGTCGGTTATGCTTACGCTCATGGTCTTGCAAACGGAACGGGGGAGACCACTTTCAGCGGTTCCACAGCTGTAAGTGCCGCACAGTATCTGACTTTTGTTCTACGGGCGCTCGGATATAGTGATTCAAACGGTGATTTTTCGTGGAACTGCGCATGGAAGCTTTCGGACACGCTGGGACTTACTGACGGCAATTACAATGCGGCTACCACAAGTTTTCTGCGTGAAGACGTTGTTGTGATTTCATATAATGCCCTTCTTGAGAATATCAAAGGCAGTGAAAAAAGCCTTTTACAGTCGCTGACTGATACGGGTGCTGTCAAACAGACGGTTGCTTCAGGTTTGAATATAAGACATGTAAAACTAAGCCGTAGTGACACATCCTCTTCTGAAGAATCTTCCGGCGATTCATCGGCAACGGCGCCTGCTCCTACTACGGGTAAAGTGCTGACAGCAAAGCAGATATCCGAAATGGCGTCTCCGGCCGTATTTTATATTGAGGTATACGAGTCGCTTGACGATTTAAATTCAGATGCACCTATTGCGTCCGGAAGCGGATTTTTCATCAATGCCGATGGCGTCGCAGTCACTAATTACCATGTTATCGAGTCGACCAGCGCGGCGGTGATTACAACGACTGAAGGCGAGAAGTATCGTGTTACTAATATAATTGCTTACGATAAAGACAGGGATTACGCTGTAATTCGTGTTTCAAAAACGTCTCAAAGCGGCAAGCTTAAAGGCTCATTTCCTTACCTTACAATGCATGAATTGACATCTTTGAGCAATGGCGACGTGGTCTATACGATCGGAAGCCCGCAGGGACTACAGAATTCTATTTCGGATGGCATCGTCAGCAATAGCAAGAGGGCTTTGGACGACGGGCAGACTTACATACAGATAACGGCTCCCATATCAGAGGGAAGCAGCGGCGGCGCTCTGCTTAATGAATACGGAGAAGTGGTCGGCATAACCTGCGGAGGTTTCGTTTCCGGGCAAAACCTTAACCTTGCCGTCCCGATCGACTCTGTAATAGGTGTCGACACATCTTCAGCCGGAAATAAATATGAGGATGTTTTTGTAAACGAATTTAAAAAGTCACTACAGGAAAATCCGGATTTTGCAAATCGTATAGTAGATGAACCGAGTTCCAGTGATAAAGTCAGCATTTATTCAATCAACAGCGGCGACACTATATACGGCAGTTTCAGCACTTATGATAACATAGATGTATATAGTTTTTACACGCCTATTCCTGTTAATGTAAATGTTATCGCGGGCGGGCTGTCACAGCCAGGCGATCAGTGGCAGGATGACCTGGCATATTCAGCTTACGGGGTAAGCTGGGATACATATATACTAGATTCGTTCTACGTGGGCATCGACAAAGATCCTGCAACCACTTATATCGACGGCGTAGAGAAAACCGATAGTGCAGGGCACCCCTACCGTAATATTGACGGATATGTGTTACAGCCGGGCAGATATTATATCTGTACTTATCAGCAGATAAATGACGATTCTGCATGGGCAGGACGTAATTATTTTCTATATTTCACTATGACGCCACAGAATAAATAGTTGCCTAAGTTACCATAAGCAGTGCACAATAACCGGTACATTACTTATTATAATCAGCTTTTTGAGGTTTACATAATTAGCACATATATTTAACGATTGATGCTGCTTTCAGAGGCATCATGGCGTATATTTTAAATCGGGAATTTCAACAAAAAATTCCGTTAAATCCTTAAAATGATAAGAGATTACAAAAGTTACATTTATATTACCATACTGAGTTATACTGATATGGTAAAATACAACGTGATTTTATTTTGCTTTGACTAGATTGTATTTTTTTGGGGTGAATATCGTGAAAACATTAGGGGCAGACAGCATATATACAGAGGGTGCGCTTCTTGAAAGAGCTTGGCGCAATTTCGACAGGCTTGAAACGGATCTTTACGATACTAAAGGGGTATTCCAAACAGGCGCATATTCATGGCCGGGCGACTGGGAGGGCAGGGCGCTACTCGGGCTTGTGCTCCTTTCAAAGACAACTCGTAGGACGCCGCGCTTTCTTTATGAGATATTAAATAAATTGCCAGCGCATCTGAATGGCAATAACTATTTCGGAAAGATCATGGAAAAGGGCGAGGTCGACGAACAGCAGCTTGCCGGAAACAGCTGGTTTTTACGCAGCATGTGCGAATATTACGAGTGGACAGGCGACGCTTTTGCATATAAAGTTATAAAAGATATCGCTGAAAAGCTTATAATCCCGACAAAAGATTTTTATCATATCTATCCGCTCAGCCCCGATCAGAGGAATAAAGACGGTCAGGCAATGGGCGAGCTTGTAAAAGATACAAGAAACGGATGGCACCTTTCGACAGACACCGGCTGTGCCTTCATAATGCTGGACGGGGCGACCCATGCGCTGAAGATACTTAAAGACCAAGCTCTCAAGGAAACGATAGAAGCTATGATAGAAAAGTTCCTCACAGCTGACGTCTACGCGCTTCAGTTTCAGACACATGCAACCCTGTCTGCTACAAGGGGACTTTTGAGATTTTACGAAGTCACAGGCGACAAGGATGTTTTGAAGAGCGCGCAGAAGATCTTCAGCATCTATACTGATAACGCAATGACTGAGAATTTTGCTAATTACAACTGGTTCCAGCGCCCGGAATGGACAGAACCATGCGCTCATATAGATTCCTATATCGCGGCGATGGAGCTGTTCCGTTTTACAAGCGAAACCTCATACCTTGAAATTGCCCAAAAGATATATTTTAACGCGCTTGGTTTTGGGCAAAGAAATAACGGCGGTTTCGGTGTCGATTCATGCAGCGGCATAAAGAACGAATTTTTAAAGCCTAAAAATGAAAAACTGTATGAGGCATACTGGTGCTGCACGATGCGCGGGGGCGAGGGGTTATCACGAGCTATCGGGTATCAGTATCTTTGTGACGACGACGGCACGCTTTTAGTTACAGGATATAATTCAAACACGGTTACGTTCGAGACAGGCGGCGGATCGGTCACTTTGCATCAAAGCAGCAGATACCCTGAGGAGGGGTATGTCCTCTTCGAGGTCTTAAACTCGACTGCCCAATCTGCGCAGATGAAACTATTTATCCCGTCTTTTGTTGAAAGGGATAAACTTTCACTTAAGATTTCCGGCAAACCGGTAGAAACAAAATTAAACGGCAGTTTTATGATGGTAGAATTCGATCCGTCAACTGATAAAGTTATAGAGCTGTCTTTTGAGATCCCACTATTGACGGTCAAGACCTCAAAAAACCATATCAGTGCGAATAAGTATATGCACGGATTCGTGCTGCTCGGCGCTTTTGGGCAGTCGGTAGGACTAGGGACACTTGACAGCCTAAAATCGGCCGGTCATGCCATGTACAAGAATGATGAAGGGCTGACGCTGAAACCTGTTTACGAGGCATTTCGCCTTTCAAAAGAAGAACTTTTGGAAACTAAGATACAAATACTGTTTTAAACTAAGAAAACCGGAGATAAACTCCGGTTTTTTGCCGTTTTTGAGTAAACTTGGTCATCAACATACATCAAAGGGGTCCTTGAAATGGAGCGATTAAGAGGCTGGTGCGAATTAACGGTCACCGGCGATAAGCTTGATTTTGAAGATATAAAATCTAATATTCTTTTAAAGCCCGAT
>JAUZPM010000067.1 GCA_030705925.1 Bacillota bacterium | reverse complement strand
TATAAAAACCACTTGGTCTTATTTTTTCCTGAAGCTCATCGTCTTCCATCGAAATAACCGTTTCTGGCGTAAGAACACTAAAATTAGCTAGAGACTTCTTCACATTCTCCCAGTTAGTATTTTGAGTCAATATTGCACCAACGCATATTTCATATGCGTCATCCGACGGCCACCACTTGTCTACTTTATAATAATCGAAAAGCAGTTGATATATTTTCAAAAGCATCTCTCGCATTTGTTTCTCCTGATAATATCTAAAATTCGGCGGGCTATCTGTTTTAGTCAGAAAGCCCGCCGATAAATATTATAGCACTTTGCTTAAAAAATCTTTTAATCTCTGGTTTTGCGGATTAGCAAAAAACTGTTTTGGATCACCCTGTTCCAGAATACGCCCTTCATCCATAAACAGCACTCTTGTCGCAATCTCTTTTGCAAATCCCATTTCGTGAGTAACAAGTACCATTGTCATACCGGCATCTGCGAGTTCACGCATTACATCAAGCACTTCACCGACCATTTCAGGATCAAGTGCACTTGTCGGCTCGTCGAAAAGCATTACATCAGGGTTCATCGCAAGTGCTCTGACAATAGCGATCCTCTGTTTCTGACCACCGGACAGCATATTGGGGTATTCTTCTAACTTATCTGCCAGACCTATCCTCTGAAGCAGTTCAATAGCGCGCGCCTGTGCGTCTTTTTGCGACATAAGCCCAAGTTTCACTGGTGCCAGAGTAATATTTTCCTTTACTGTAAGATGTGGAAATAGGTTAAAATGCTGAAACACCATGCCCATTTTCTGCCGCAAAGCGTTTATATTGCATTTAGGATCGGTTATTTGATTGCCTTCAAACCAGATTTCACCGCTCGTAGGCTGTTCAAGCAAATTAAGGCAACGCAAAAAAGTTGATTTTCCTGAACCTGACGGCCCGATGATAACGACCTTTTCTCCTTTGTCGATGTGTTCATCGATCCCTTTGAGAACCTGATTATTGCCGAAACTTTTAGTAAGGTTTTTAATGTCTATCACTCTTGCGCAGCCTCCTTTCGATGCTTCTCTGCACCCATGTCAAGCCTATTACAAGAACAAGATAGATGATAGCAATTGATATAAGAGGGAAAAACGCCTGAAACGTGCGGCTTCTAACTAAATCTGCCGCTTTAGTAAGATCGATAACTGTGATATATCCAGCAACCGATGTTTCTTTAAGCAAGGCTATGAACTCATTAAATAGCGCAGGAAGTATATTTTTAAATGCCTGAGGCAACACAATACAGCGCATAGTCTGCCACGATGTTAGCCCCAGAGAGCGACCCGCCTCTGTCTGCCCTTTATCTATTGAGAGTATGCCTCCTCTGACTATCTCAGATACATAGGCACCAGAATTTATACCAAAGCCCAGAATTGCAACATAAATTCCTTGGTTTATCCATGTAAAAACCAAATAAAACAGAATCATCAGCTGTACAACAACTGGTGTTCCTCTAAACAGAGTAAGGTATGTATCAAGAATTAAATCTATAATTTTATGAACAACCTTTAAAAAACCGTTTTTTACCTGGCCCTTAGATTGGTATATGTATACTTTGAGCACAGCTACAAGTATACCAATTAAAATACCTATTATTGTTGCAAAAAAAGCAATAACAAGCGTTGCCTCAAGTCCCTGCAAGAAAAGCTTATATCGGCTGTCGGTAATAAAGGTTCGGTTGAAGTTTGTAATTAAATCAGCCATTGACCCTCCAAAAACATGGAAATGTCGTTTGCACAGTTATAGTGCAAACGACATATTAAATAAAATTACTTCTGTTCGGTGTATTGATTAACGAGATTTGTGACTTCGCCCTTAGAAACCATATCGTCAACAACTTCATTGATAACCTTTAAAAGATCATCGCTGCCCTTCGCAACTGCAATACCATACTGTTCTGTCATAGGATTGCCGTTCTTATATTTAAGAGGAATAGATTTATAACCTGTGTTCTCTTTTGCAAGGTTAATTGCGGTCTCTTTGTCAATAACAACAGCATCGATCCTCTTTGATTTCAAATCAAGCATAGCAGTCGGCGCGCTGTCGTATGTTGTAACTTTTGCGTTTGAACCTTTAAGAACGCCTTTATCTATTTCATCCTGCATCAGAAGTGCACCTGTAGTTCCAGTCTGACCGCCGACATTTTTGCCAGCAAAATCTTCTACATATTGGAGAGGCGAATCATTAGCCACAATCAGATATTGAACAGAGTCAACATAAGGATGTGAAAAATCCACTTGCTCTTTTCTCTCATCTGTTATTGTAATACCTGAAAGCCCGATATCACCCTTACCGGAACCAATGGATGCAACAATTCCATCAAAGTTGGTATTATTGATTTCAAGTTTAACACCAAGTTTATCCGCAATTTTTTTGCCGATTTCAACATCTACGCCTGCATAATCGCTGCCCTTCATAAACTCATATGGCGGAAATTCTGCATTCGTGTACATTACAAGCTTTCCTGCAGCTTTAATTTTATCAATTTTTGCTGAACTGGTTGTTTTTGTAGAGTTTGTCGTTTCTGAATTGTCAGATGACTTTGAAGTTTGACTAGTTTTTGCACTGCCGCATCCAACAAGCATAGTCAGAAGCATTGCAGCAGATAACATAATTGCAAAAAACTTTTTCATATGTAACCTCCCAATAAAAACTTATTGCTCTAACTTTATCACAATTTGTTTACATATTCAATAGTTTTTTTTACATTTTGTGTATATTTATTCACCAAATTCGAATAAATATGCTCTTTATAATTATATGAGTAAAGTAACATTTTTATGATTTGCGATTGGAATACCACTCAATCAGCAAATCAGTTACTTTTCCATAACTCGCTACGCCCGCAGGCTGACCGCTGATTTTTATATGCGCATCATTAATTTTCTGAGAAACGTCAGCGACTACGCCATTATATTTAGCCCAATGGTTGTTTTGTGCTCTAAGATCTTCTATAACTCCGGTGCTGATATAGGGGATCAATTTATTAAACTTGTCCTTATCAGTGTCATAAAGAGCATTCATGCTGTATGTTAAAGCATTGACATACGCAGAATATCTTATAAGCGGGTCATCACTGTCACTGCAGATTAAAAAGGCTGTAAAATTAGCCTCAGCCTCTCGTGTTACCATAGCGCTGTGTGCCATTTCATGCGCCATAGTAAAGGGCAGGTTAAAATCTAAATCATTCGTGTTGACGTTAGCCTCAGCCGTAACAGGAAAGTATATGCCCGTTATATCTGTATACGACATCGCCTTGCTGAATATAACCTTTTTGGGATTTGAAACAGGCAGTTTCAAAAAACTGTAATTCTTTGAATCCTTAAGGTAATCCTTTTTTAACTCAGATGATATTTTGGAAAAATCAAATTTTTCAGAAGCTGCTGCTTCACGGGTCTCACTGGCTTTTAGAGCCATGTAGACTGATGTTTCATAAAGTTTTTGGGCATCAGGTTTTGGCTCGCTTCCAAAAACACTTTGAGCCATAGATAAGCGATAACCTGCAAATCCAAATAACAGTCCATAAATCAAATAGCAAATGACAGCAATCAATAAAACTGTTGTAATTGCACGTAAAGTAAAGTGCAAAGTCGACATGTTCTTATATTTTCTGTAAAATAAAAAAACGATCAATGCCGCAATCGGTAATAACAGCAAAATAAACCACTCAAAGACCGAAAACGGGAAAATCCCGAAAACCGTCTTAAGGGGTATACTCAAATAATTCGCAATTGGAACAAATATATTTTCGACTATTCTGCTACTTGACTTGCAAATAGTAAGGATAATCATATAAATAACAGAAACTGCCGCTGCTGCCGCAGTCTGTATGATTTCTGTTTTATAATTTAATATTGATGTTTTCATATCAACCTCACAGTCTATCAAAATCACTTATCAATTATATCTTTATTAAACTGCTCTGGCAACGATAAAATCCTGTCAGTTCTTCCTTAATATCTTTTATTGGCATCTTTATGATTTTTAAGATAATAAACCTTAACAAATAAAAAATCAAGCGAAGTTTTATAAACATTCGCTTGATTTTCTTTATTATTTACTTAATTTTATCGTTTTTATTTCAAATGGCTTGAATGAAAGAGGGATTTGCACGATTTCATCCCTTTTACTTACTGGAATTTCTTTTTCAATATTTTCAAGCATGTCACAGCTGTATGCTTTCCCGCAGGGCAGCTTTATTTCAAGTTTTGCGTCAGTTCGGGTACCTGCCGATTCATACATGCGCATTATATAATCTTCCGATCCGTCTTCGGCGGCTTTAAAGGTCTCGATTACAATGTTTTCCTCAGAAACCGTCATCAGTGAGCCGTCAAATCCAGCTCCAGGCATGACTTCCACCGGGCAGTTTAGAAAATATCCTTCTTTTACAACGCCGCTCTTTTTAAAGTTGCCGTTGTAGGGGTAAAAGCTGTAGGTAAAGCTTTGTCTGCCGATGTCGGCATTTGCATCCGGATAACCTGTAGAACGGAGCAGGGTAAGATTTATGCAGCTGTCCACCACATTTACACCGTATTTGCAGTCGTTAAGCACCGCAAAGCCACGGTTGGACTCGGCAAGCGCCGTCCACTTATGGTTTGACACCTCGAAACGGTCGAGATCATACTGCCGTGAACGGTGATTCGGACGTTTAACATATCCAAATTGAATTTCGTGCATTGCCTCATCGGTATTATAATCGACGTCAAAACCGACTTTGAGAAGTTTATGCGATTCATTCCAGTCGATCATTGTTTCAAAGTCGACCCTTGCGCTGTCACAGGTCAGACGGGCAAACTGTGTCATTATAGAATTATTCAAAGTACGGGTGATTTTCAGGGCAGCCATGAGCGGTCCTTCTGCCGAAATTTCAAAAACCGCGTCACCATTAAGCGCAACAGGACATGCCTCATATGTCAGGTCAATATCCCACGCTTCGTATTTGCGCGGTATATCCTTATACATTTTCATCTCATTGCATAAGCCACGCGCAAGCTCACGCCCGGTTGATTTATCCATAATCGAAGTAATTTCGCCCTTCTTGTTGAATACGGCTTTAATAAAGCTGTTTTCCAAAACGGCATTTTCGTCTATATAAGCACAGGCGCCTTCGGCTATAGTCAGTGCTTTTGCGGGGATAAGCGTTACGCTTCCGCATGGTGGCACAGCGGCCTTTGCTATAAGCTTACCGCCAATTTTCTGAACAGGAAGTGTCGTGCCGTTCGCACTTGCCCCCTCAAAGCCGTCAGGCAGCGGAACATAAGCCGTTCTCTCCCAAGAAAGTGAATTCAGAACAGTTACCGCATTGCCGTAACTGATGCATTTTTTTGCAATATTCTTTCGAATATTCGAAAGAGAGTCTAAGACACGGTCATATAAAGCCTCCGCCTCGGTATAGACACGCGCTATCGACGAGCCGGGGAGAATATCGTGGAACTGGCAGAGAAGAACATCCTTCCACAGTTCATCCAAAGTTTTATAAGGATAATCATATCCGAACTTTAACTTTGATGCGGCTGCCCAGAATTCAGACTCACGAAGCGCCAGCTCGCATTTACGATTTCCTTTTTTCGTTTTAGCCTGAGATGTCAGCGTTCCCCGGTGGCACTGCAGGTATAACTCACCGACATAGCTTTCTATTGGAGCAGGATGGTTTTTAAAAAACTCATTCGGATTTGCGCATTTGAGTTTCGGGCATCCTTCGATATCATGTTCTCGCATAACGCTTTCCATATGGTCTCGTGATGGTCCGCCGCCGCCATCCCCGTATCCGAAGGGCACAAGAAATCCGCGGATGCCGCTGCGCTGTCTTCGGCTGTTCCACCTGTCTATCATGTCGCCCGCATATGTCTGCGAGTTATAGTTTGCATGCATGAACGTTTTGACGCCCGTCCCGTCTATTCCAACCCAATCGAAATAATTATAAGGGAATTCATCACCGCCATTATAGCTCCAAAGCAGCTTCTGCGTTGAAAAGCTGTCTATCCCGCAGCCTTTCATGATCTGCGGCAGAGCGGCGGTATATCCGAAGACATCGGGCAACCAGAGCATACGGCTGTCGACGCCGAACTCGTCTTTGAAAAACCTCTTGCCGTGAACAAACTGGCGTATCAGCGCCTCTCCGCCCGAAACATTGGTGTCCGCCTCGACCCACATGCCGCCTTCAGGTATCCACTGACCGTTTTTCACCTTTTCTTTTATCTTTTCATACAGATTCGGGTACATCTGTTTTACCATGCGGTAAAGGTGCGGCTGGCTTTGAAGGAATTTATACTCTGGATATTCGTCCATATGCCGAAGCTGTGCGGCAAAGGTGCGCATTACTTTACGCTCTGTCTCGGCAATCGGCCAAAGCCATGCAATATCTATATGGGCATGCCCGAAAGCGTAAAATTCCGGCATGGTAGAACCGTTGACACATTCCAAAAGCGGTTTAAGCCTTGATCTTGCCGCCTCATAGCATTTATTCCTGTCTTCAGGCTCCTGCTCAAAATCCACAATAGTTGTGAAGTTCTTAAGTCCTTCCCAAATGTCGGCAGAACGCAGGCTTTCTCTCGGGATATGGTTCAATATATCCCACAGCACCTTGACATCCATCAAAAGCTGATATGCGGTTTCATTCCAAATGCCAAAGGTGCTCTGCCCGATTTCAAGCCGGGCGGCATCGCCATCTTTTTCTGAAATAGAACCAGGAATAATCGGCCCTGTCGATCTCCCATTCCCTCTTACAGGCATGGGATGCCCCGCATAAACTTCAAGTGCGATCTCAAACCTATCCCCCGCTCTGCCATCTCTCGTCAGCGTCTGGTCGCAGATCATATGATACGGTTCCTTGACCTTTCCGACCTGACTTCCGCGGCGCGTGCCAAATTCCTCGCCGTTTACATAAATTGAGCTTTCGCCGCCTGTTTCAAGCTGCATTACTATACGTTTGCCAGCCGCCTCACTTGGCAAAGCGAAACTGCCGCGAAGCCATAGGTATTCCCAAGACTTTGCCAGGCGATCTCCTGTTTTCACCGGGGCAAACTTACCCGCAAGCGCCTCTTCAAGGCTTAAGCGCTCGTTTACCACACGCCCCTCCAAGGGTATATCCCCCAGCGGAAAATATAGGTCGCTCGCAAGTGTTTCAATCCATTTTTCAATACGTCCCTGCCATTCGATGTTAAGCTCCATTTTACTCTCTCCCCTTAAATTTCACTTAATAATAAAAGCATTTTATTATAGAACACTTTCATTAAAAAATATAGTAATAATTACTCATGTTTTGTAATAACACAAATCTCTCATATTTGCACTTATATCATTATAAGTGCAATCAGAAGATAACACTATCAGATAGTCGCCTGGATTTATTTTTGTATTGCCACTAGGAACTATATCATCATCCCCCCGGTGTATACCAGCAATTAAAGCGCCTTGAGGCCATTCCACCTCGCCTATGCATTTACCTGAAACTGAGCTTCCAAATTCAACAGCAATCTCGACAACCCCTCCAAGCTTATCATTTTTAATATTTTTCCCATTTTTTTCAACAATACGTTCTAGCAGAGCCTCATAAATTGGAGTCACTTTTAAAATGCCAGATAAAAATAATGCAATAAATGAACATGCAGCTACAGGCAGTAAATGAACAAGAGAACCTGTCATCTCGGCAGCTAATAGGATGCTTGTAACAGGAGCTTTTACCGAACCGGATAAGGCACCTGCCATTCCGCATACAGCAAAGTCAGGAATGTAGTTTGCCGGAAGTCCAAAGTGCATTGCAACCAGTCCCACCAAACTTCCCGAAAGTGCTCCAATGGATAATATTGGCATAAATATTCCCCCGGGAGTACCACTTCCAAAGCTTGTACATGTAAACAAGAACTTTATTCCAAGATAGACCGATAATATGGCAAAACCTCTGTCTGCTGTTTCTGCCAGCTTAATCAAATTTGAGCCGCCGCCCAAAACTTGAGGCAGAAAAATTCCGCATGGCAGGGCGATTAATAATGCAATGCATGGACGAACGAACCATGGAAGGTTGTTATAAAATGTCTGAACCCCCAATAAAGCTTTGTTCATTAAAACGCCGATAATACCAGATATAATACCCAATGGCAAAAGCCAAATATAAAGGCTTTCCGGCAACTGTGGTGTTACTGCAAAACTCAAGACCGGTTTAAGCCCAAAAAAATATTTTGATACTACATCGGCTGTTAAAGCTGCCGTTGTCGCAGCTATCAGAACGAGTCCTGAAAAGCTTCTATGTACTTCCTCAAGAGCAAAAACTATACCTGAAAGCGGGGCGTTGAATGCCGCAGACAAACCAGCAGCTGCCCCTCCAGTCATAAGATAATTTTCTTCAATTTTATTTTTGCTTATTTTTTTAGCGAAAGCTTGGCTTCCAGACACCCCTATTTGTATTGACGGGCCTTCCCGTCCAAGCGAAAGTCCAAAAATTGATGACAATATGCCAGCTAAAAACCTAACTGCAAGAACAGTGTACCATTTTATTCTTAAACCATAGATTAGCTGACCTTCGACCTGAGGGATTCCGCTTCCAGAGGCCATTGGCTCAAATTTAATAAGCCATGCAATAAACAGACCGGCAATAGCAATAAATAAAACCCACAATAAAATCATTAATGGATGCAATCTTAAATAAGCATATATTTTTACAGCCGTTTCAGTTCCATATTCAATGCCCAGCCTGTACATGACAACCAACAGTCCTGCAATTACCCCAGATAATATGCCTTTAAATGCAACACGCCATTTTATCGTATTTAAGCCGGATAATATCTTATAAACTTTAGATTTGCTTTTACTTTTCAACCTTTTCACCTTGTTAGACTTAGTAAAAAATATTATATCATCATAATTAAAATTTTGCACTCTTATTAAATTAAAATGGAACCGGCACTTGTATTTACCCGGAAGCACCCAGTTCCCTTAGTTGTTATTTGAAAATTGCCATAAAAATCTCATGGCTCAAGGTTTTCCCATTGAGCCACGCAAATTTTTACTTATTGTTTTATGATCTTGGATTTTTTACCTGAGCCTGTACGGCGGCTAGCTCAAGAACCAAATTAGTGATTTTCCTATTAAAAACACTTTATCTTTTGCCGCTTCCGCCTTGAATTAAGCCAGAACATTAGTACTTATTAATCAAGCGATTTAGGGCATGTTTCCGGACTGCATTTCGAATCAGGTGTATGTTCTTTACTAAATATAGTGTCCGATTTGCAAAAATAATCATAATTGATATAATTCCCCGAATCAGGATCATCCCATGTTACGTCAACATTATACCATTTGTCATCAATCTTAACCTGATTCCATGCATGCCCATAACCTCCTGAAGTGCCATATATAACCTTGCAGTCAATTCCCGCCCCGTTTAGAAGCATTTTAAAGGCTCCTGCATATCCGTCGCAGACGGCATAACCTTTTGTAATTGCCGTTGTAGCCATATGCGGCAAAAGATATTCGGTTTTTTTATATTTCGTATTAAGGCAAAGCCAATCATGAACTGCCTTCACCTTCTCCTTTTCTGTCATATTCGCAGTTATGATTTTACTGTCAATTTCATTTATTTTGTCTATCAATTCTGAAAATGTTAAATATTCGTCATCATGATCAATTAAGTCTGTATCGTAAAACTGATAATTTTTTTGATATCTTGACGGATTTTTATAATAGAGTTCCACGGGGAAATATTCTTTAGGTTCAGTACCAACACAAACAAATCCATTCCAGACACTATCAACAGCAACCCCATAGACATCCCAGCAGTATTGTGCATCGACTTCCTTTACCGCATCTTGAAGTTCATCTTTCGTTATACCCGGAGCATAAATCGAAATATCCGAACAATTATTCTTCATATTTAAAACGAGTAAATCTTTTAACTCCTGAATATTATTAACTTTAACGTTATTATCAGCTGAAAAACTAGTGCTTGCAACACCATATATTAAATCCGGCATATCAGCTGCAAGCATAAGCGCACCGTCTTTTGTGGCATTCAGCTGAGTTGTTGTAAAAACGTCCTGATACAGCAATTTATTGACTAATGAATTTGAACCGTCCTTCAATTTTGCAAATAACGTCTTATAACACAAAAAAACCGCATCATTCCTCAGGAATTCTTTGTTTTCCAAATTCGCCGATTCGTCAGAGGTTATCGCCCCCAAAGCACTTAGTTTTTTTAATGAAGCGTCCCACTTAAAGTCGATATTGTCCTTGTACCCCAGCGCTCTGAGCATTAAGGTTGCAAACTGGTCTGCTGTCATGATGCCAGTTCCATACTCTGCTTTAGAAACACCTTGTATCAATCCCTGTGAGTTTAGATAGGTAATATACTTATCTGCGTATGTACCAACGACATCGGAAAATGGCTGATGTCGTTCCTCATTAAGTGCTTCTTTCTCTTGTCCAAGAAATCTGACAAGTAATACTGCGCCCATCAGTCTATCACAAGGCTGTTCCAATTCATAACCGTTACCGCTCCCCTTAAACATCCCCAACGCATTTAAAACATATGCATAATCGTCATTCAAGGTCGAAGCAGCAACTATGTTTCCCGAGAGTGCCATAATTATAGCAGAAATTAGTAAAACGGCAATAATGCGTCTCTTCATAGCAATTTACTCCTTGGGCTTGTATTCTTTTTATTACTTCTAATATGTTTGAATTATACATTTTGACTTTATGGTCAAGATATTTTCTATTAACACAAATTATAAACCAAAATACAATATATGTATATAATAAGCCCCAATTTCTTCTAAATACAAATTCAAAACGCCAGCTAAGCTAAATTGCTGGTTTTAGATATATAAAAAACAGGGTATTGTACCATTCGTACAATACCCTGTTATATCCTGTATATTACATTCAAATGCTATGGTGTAACGCTTATTGCTTACTTTCTTGGATTCTTTACCTGAGCATGTGCCGCCGCAAGACGCGCAATCGGAACTCTGAACGGTGAGCAGGATACATAATTAAGACCGGTGTTATGGCAGAACTCGATAGATGACGGGTCGCCGCCATGTTCGCCGCATATACCCATCTTGATATTCGGTCTTGTTTTCTTACCAAGCTCGGCAGCCATCTTGACAAGCTTGCCGACACCGTCCTGATCCAATTTAGCAAACGGATCAGACTCGAATATCTTCTTGTCATAGTAATCGTTTAAGAACTTTCCGGCATCATCACGGCTGAAGCCGAATGTCATCTGCGTTAAATCGTTTGTGCCGAATGAGAAGAACTCAGCCTCTGTCGCGATCTCATCAGCTGTAACTGCGGCACGCGGGATCTCGATCATTGTGCCGACCATATATTTCATGTCAACGCCTGCTTCTTTTATTACAGCGTCAGCAGTTGCGGTGACAACGTCTTTGACATATTTGAGCTCTTTAACAGAACCAACCAGCGGGATCATGATCTCAGGAACGATATTCATGCCCTCTTTGTTAACATTGATAGCAGCCTCGATT
>JAUZPM010000066.1 GCA_030705925.1 Bacillota bacterium | reverse complement strand
CCTATTACAAGAATAATATTTCCGATTCTTTTTACTTCATCTATAAGCCCTTTAATGCGGCTTTCAAACTGACCACGAAACTGCGTCCCTGCAACAAGTGATGTCAGGTCAAGCAGATAGATCTCTTTTTTTGCAAGTTTAGCCGGAACCTTTCCTTCTGCTATTCTCAAGGCTAACCCCTCTGCAATAGCTGTTTTACCAACGCCCGGTTCACCAATAAGGCATGGATTGTTTTTTGTTCGCCGGTTCAGTATTTGAATAACGCGATATAATTCCTTTTCACGACCTATTATCCTGTCAATCGTACCCACTCTTGCTTTATCAGTGAGGTTTATGCAATAAGCATCAAGAAACTTTCTCTTTTTTTCATTCTGAGGCTTTGTTGCTGTATTTTTCTGCTGTTCTGCTGCGCCTGTTCCGTTCTGCCCTTGCCCAAAAATATTTTGTAGGAACGGAAAAGCCTGCGTTCCTCCGACTTCAAAATCTTCGTCACCCTGCATCATTTCCATAATTTCATTCTCCGTTGCGTCAAGATCATCTTTGGTGATACCCATATTTTTCATAATATCGTTAACCGGTTTTATCCCAAGTTCAGATGCACACTGCAGGCATAATCCCTCGTTGGTTGTCTTGTCGCCTTCAACTTTTGTTATAAAGACGACCGCTACTCTCTTTTTGCAGCGTGAGCAAATCATAAGTTATCTCCTTTAAGTTTTTTGCGATTTATTTTTGGTAGTTATTAGTTTAAAATAAGTGATTATATACATTAGAAATGCAAAAACAGTCGCAGCTAAAGCGCCGAAAATAATATAACGTTTAATATCGGCTGATAAATCAAAAAGCAAGACAACCATAACTCCTGCATAAAATAATGCAGTAGCCACTTTTCCATACCATTTTGAAGCTACAACAATTTTATTTTTATTATAGATGCTTGTACCACCAACTAGCATAACCACTTCTTTTACAATATAAATACAAACTGCCCAAAGCGGAATAATATTTTTCATCCAAAGACAATAAAATACAGTAAACTGAGTCAATTTATCAGCAAGAGGGTCAAGAACTTTGCCCAGATCGGTTATTAATCCAAATTTTCTGGCAATATATCCATCTAAAAAATCAGTGATGCCGGAAAGCAAGAAAATAAAACCTGCAATTAAATAACTGTTGCTTTGCGGCATAAAAAATACGATAACAAACGTCGGGATCAGCATTAGCCGAAAAACCGACAGCGAGTTAGGTATGTTCATTTGTTTCCCCCACTTTACCCAAGTAACGCAATCAGCGGATTGGTATCAAGAAAATATTTGAATAAAAATGTGCTTCCATAAGATGAGGTGCTAATACCTAAAAAATTCGTATCTCCTAACATTGGCAAAATATAATATACCGCAGCGCTGAAAACCCAGCCAAAAATTAAAGCACTTATGATACCGACAGCAAGGCCTAACAAGCTGTCAAATTGATGAAGAACAGGAAGTTTAAATATTACACCCAAAACCCTAGCAAGAATAGCGCAAGCAATAGTCACGCCAATAAAAATCAAAATAAAAGCCACAATATAACTTACTTTTTGTGCGGCAGTTGCAGATACAAAATTAACTGATTTATCTCCAGCTTTATCAATGGTATTCCCAATAACTGTGCTGCGAATCTTATCAAGCGATAATCCAAAAGTTTTTAATAATGAATTAAATCCAGATCCTGTTTCGCCATTTACAGCATTTGACTTTTCAAAGAGATTAGAAACATATGATGTCATGTTTTTATCAAAAAAAGGTCCAATCCAACGTTCGCTAATAATATTCCCTAAAGAACCCGCAAAAATAAGTGCAAATATAAAACCGGCAAAACCGCCCACAAGTTCCAAAAGAGATTTAATAAATCCTTTTTTCATAGCTGAAAAGCAGCAAATCAGTATTGATGCAATTAGAAAAATGTCTAGAATGATTGTCATAACTAATCACCTAATATATTAATTTTGGGCTGCTTTTTTCAATATTAAACTAAGTATGCCGATCCTAGTACGGTCTGTTTAACCGAGCCTGTTCTTTGAGAATAATCCTTCTTATTTCCTGAGCAGCGCGATCTATACTGTCATTTGTAACTATGTAATCATAATTTTCTGAAAGATCCATCTCACGATTTGCGATATTAAGTCTTCCCCGTATTTGATCCACCGTCTCCGTTCCGCGGCCTATTAAACGCTGTTCAAGTGCAGATTTAGAAGGTGGCATTATAAATATGCTTACAGACTCGGGGATAATTTTTTTAACATTGCCGGCGCCCTCGACTTCAATATCCAGCAATACAATGTTGCCCTGTGCTGCGGCTTCCCTGGCAGATGCTTCAGGTGTGCCGTAATAATTGCCGTTATACATAGTATATTCAAGCATTTTTTGATTTCTAATATTTTCTTCGAAATCTTCTTTAGAAATAAAAAAATAATCTTTACCATTAACCTCGCCAGGTCGTGGTGAACGTGTCGTTGCAGATACACTGAATACACAGTTATCTACAATTTGCTTTAGACGCTGGATAATCGTTCCCTTTCCAACGCCGGATGGGCCGGAAATTACAACTATTAAGCCTTTTTTATCATTACTCAATGTCTTCATCGCCTTCCGTATCTTCTATATTATTTAGCCTGTTTGCAACAGTTTCAGGCTGTACTGCTGATAAAACGACATGCTCACTATCAGTAATAATAACTGCCCTTGTGCGTCGGCCATATGTCGCGTCAATAAGGCGCCCCTCTTCCCTTGCCTCCTGTATAATCCGTTTTATCGGAGCAGATTCAGGACTTACGATAGCTACTATTTTAACTGATGAAATCATATTGCCGAAACCAATATTCACAAGTTTCAAACAAAACCCTCCCGTATTATAATCGAAAAATTATTCGATATTCTGAACCTGTTCCCGAATTTTTTCAAGTTCGGCTTTAACATCAACTACAAGCCTTGAAACAGCGATATCGCTTGCTTTTGACCCAACTGTGTTTATTTCTCTATTCATTTCCTGAATCAAAAAATCTATTTTTCTGCCGATAGGAACATTTTCTTCCATCATGGTATAAAACTGTGATAAATGGCTGCGAAGGCGCACGATTTCCTCAGTTATTGAAATCCGATCAGCAAAAAGCGCTACTTCAGTCAAAAGCCTTGTTTCATCAATTTGAGCAGAGTCAATCAATTCTTTAATATGAGTCTCAAGACGCTGTTTATACTCAGGCGCTGTTTTTTCCGAAGCTGATTCTATTTCATGCGTAATATTTTCAATATATTTTGCGCGAGAAATAAGGTCATCGTGAAGTTTCTGACCTTCCACTCCTCTCATATGACTAAATGATGCAAGGGCTTCCTCAGCAACAGTCTGAACTTCATCCCAAAGTTCGTCTTCGTCTTCTTCTCTCCTGGTTACATTGAAAATATCTGTATAACGTGCAATTGATGACACCGATATATCATCTGTAACTCCATACTCTTCACTTATGTGATGAAGAGCAGCCAGATAACTGCGCAGTAAGGAATCATTCAAAACTACTTCCATATCTGGGCCGCCGACAGTATTAATAGTAATAAAAACGTCTACTTTGCCGCGATTTACAGATTGCGAAACAAGCCCCTTGACTTTATCCTCAAGATAACCGTAAATTCTCGGTACTTTCGCAGTAAAATCAAAATACCTATGATTTACTGATTTGATCTCGACCATTATTTCCTTTCCGTTAATCAGTTTGCTGACTCGACCATACCCTGTCATACTTTTAATCATAGTAACTCCAATTCCGATATCACACTATACAGGGTGATACGGCATCCGCATTTCCCGGCAAGCGACTAGCCGTAATAATAAAAACCTTTATAATAATTTATGGTAAATAATCAAAAATTATAATCCTTGTCCAGTATTCTCAATTATATATATAATAGTATAAATTGTCAAACAGGCAATGTAATTTTCACAGAAAATTTAAAAAGCAGCTGATGAACTAGCATCAACTGCTTTTTTAATTAAATAATACTTAGTTAAGTATGGTCTTTTCTGTATCCTTATCGAACAGGTGTATTTTATTTACGTCAATTGTCATCTTAATTAGATCGCCAGGCTTAGCGGTTGTGTTCGGGCTAACTCTCGCTGTAGCGTTAAATCCTTCAGTAACAAAATGTAAATATGTTTCAGCACCCATTAATTCTGTAACTTCAATTTTAGCATCGATGATCCCATCAGGAATAGTTGAAAGATACATTTCTTCATCATGGATATGTTCTGGACGGATTCCGAATATAACTTCTTTTCCGAAATATTCTTTTAAAGCAGGATTTTTGCCTTTGCTGTCAGGAAGCTTTAAAGTATTTTTGCCATACTTCAGGTATGCTACTCCGCCTTCCTCTGTAAGCGTCGCGGTGATAAAGTTCATTTGAGGAGAACCCATGAACCCGGCGACAAACAAGTTAGCAGGAGTATTGTAAAGGTTTGTAGGTGAATCGATCTGCTGAATGTAACCGTCTTTCATAACAACGATACGTGTGCCCATTGTCATAGCCTCGACCTGGTCATGAGTAACGTAAATGAAAGTAGTTCCAAGATCTTTGTGCATCTTTGAGAGCTCTGTTCTCATCTGTGCACGCAGTTTTGCATCAAGGTTGGACAAAGGCTCATCAAGAAGGAAAACCTTTGGCTCACGAACGATTGCACGGCCGAGAGCAACACGCTGTCTCTGTCCGCCTGACAGAGCTTTCGGTTTTCTGTCAAGTAAGTGGCTTATATCAAGGATACGAGCCGCATCTTCAACTCTCTTTTTTATTTTGTCTTTAGGCATTTTGCGAAGTTTAAGACCGAACGCCATGTTGTCATAAACTGTCATATGCGGATAAAGCGCATAGTTCTGGAACACCATTGCAATGTCTCTGTCTTTTGGCGCTACATCGTTCACCAATTTCTCGCCAATATAAAGTTCACCCTCTGTGATCTCTTCAAGTCCTGCAATCATCCTAAGGGTCGTTGATTTACCGCAGCCAGACGGACCTACTAGAATAATAAATTCCTTATCTTCTATGTCGATGCTGAAATCAGAAACAGCCACAACACCGCCAGCATACTTTTTGTATACATGTTTAAGCTGTACACTTGCCATATTTCTACCTCCTATTTCGTGACCTTTCGCTGTAAATTATATCAGAAGTATGCATTAATTAATAGTGTCTTTTCTAACAATTTTTTTTGCTGTGATTTATGTATATTGTATAATTTTAGTGCAAAACACTTGATTTTAAAGGGTTTTTTAAAATTTAGATACTAACTCTTTTTTATAGCCAAAATGCATATTTATTTCTCGTATTCAAAGCCATGCATAAAACCATTTAAATTCCACGTAGCAATATCCCCTCCGATGACCCTGTCATTACAAACCAGGATATCAGCATAAACCTGTGTTCCAACATCAATCGGATAATTTTTAACGGCGTATGTCCAGCGTTTAGCACGGCACCCTTTGTATTTTGTAAGATCAAGACCATTTTTCTGTTGGATTTTATTATACCGTGTGTAAACATCATCAAAGGTTTGGGGAATTGTGACTTCCTGAACTGAAACCGGCTGTTCATTTACTTCCCAGCCATATTGACGTAAAAAGGCAATCCTGTCTTCATTTGTTTTTATATTCTTAAAGTTTATACCTTTTGATACAACATCTTGAGATTTTGCACCCGGCATTGCCAAAATTAAAAGCAAAATAAGGCTGAATACAACAAAAAGTGATGTCCATAATAACTTTTTAGATACTTTAAATGATGTTATAAGCAATGCAATCAACTCCGTTAATTATAAAATCCCACTTGTATTCTATTAAAGAGTTGCTGCATATATGCCTAAACATTAAGCAGACGGTCATGTGTGGCTAAACATTATGACCGTCTGCTTTTTATAGGCCTATGTTCTAATCATCGGCCGCGAATCAATAATTGACGAGTTTAAGAGAGGATATCTGGGAAAGGTTTGAAAGATTATAAGAACAAATGGTTCCATCCTGAACATAATAAAGGATATCTCCAATGTAAGTCAAACGTCTTCCATAAATAAGTTCATTATAATCAAATCCATCAGGATAGTTGTAATTCTGATCTGCCGCTTTAATCCTGCCTTTTTCAGTCAGTTTATCGCCAGCAATTGAAATAAGAAGAGCTCCGTTGAAACTATTATTATCTTCATTGTCTTTTGATGATGATAATCCATTTATATTCGCATCAAATCCAATAAGTCCGTCTGATTCTTTGTACATAAGAGCTTTGTGATTATACATAGCTTCTGTATAAGAACCGCTGTCACCAAGAACCAGTGATGAAAGCTCTTTTGGGTTTTCCATATCCGATACATCAAATAACGAAAGCTTTAAGCCGCCTGTTCTTGTTCCAATTTCTACATCATTGCCATTAGCGTCCTTTTTATATATAGGATAGCTATCGTTGCCAATGCCGAGCAATTTGTTCTCTCCAACAGGATGCAGATAATTGCTGAAACCCGGAATCTTCAATTCGCCTTTAACCGCGGGCGCTGACGGATTTGATAAATCTACAACGAATAAAGGATCAGTTGTTTCATATGTCACAAGATAACCGACACTGTTCATGAATCTTACTGCATAGATGTTTTCACCCTTTGCGATTCCGCTGAGTGTCCCTACAACGTTCATGCTGTCTCCAAAGACATATATATTATTGCCTTTGTCCCACTGAGTTGTTGCGATTCTAAGATTTCCGTTGTATTCATCCATGGAAAATTGATTAAGCAGATAGCCGGGCACCTCATTTGATCCAGCATAGCTTATTGCTTTTCCGTCAACAGCAAATTTTACTACCTTTGTAAGTTCCCCTGCGTCAGGAGCCCAGTCGTATGAAGATACATATAAAGCATGATCATTCATATATGTGGTATAGCCTGATCCCAGAACTGCTTCCGCCTCTGTTTTTGATCCGGCGTCTGATATATCAAGGGCAGAAACCGTAAGATATTGCTGTGCAGGCTGTCCAGGGAAAATCATTATATCATCAACGGCCATAGATGTTTCCACACCGCCGCTTGCAGATTCACTGAAATACGGGACAATAGGTCCATCTTGATAATTGTAAATATAGTAGTTTGAAATCAAATATACATTGTTGCCGTTTTTACGAGATGAAGTATATGTTCCCTCAACCTCATACTCTTTGAATAAAGCCGGGGCTGTAAGATCTGTAACATCATAAACCTTAATGAATGTAAAGTTGCGGCTGCGATGGTACGGATAAGGTTCTACTGCAGCCATCTTATTCTGGATTGTTACATCATTGCCGCTATCTTCCCATCTATTTCCTATGATAATTACCTTGCTGCCGTCAACATACATGTCGCTGATGTATGAGTTTTTATCAAGTTTAGTCTCCGAAAGCTTTGCCATATTGCCGTTATCTGCTGATGAAATCACAAATTTAGAAGAACCGGCGACATAGATATTTTTGCCGTCAGTTTTTACGACATCGCCTTCATCGATCCCGCTAACCTGCGTATTGGTCTTTGAATAATCAGAGCTGTCTTCAAGCGCGGGAACTTCGCCCTTGCCGTCTACCGCTGCATTGCTTGAAGCTGTAGGAGCTGCAGGAGCTGTAGCAACTCCCGAGCCGCCTGCACCACCCATGCCGGTCGCTTTTTGATCTACGTTAGCATTGTTTGATGCTAAAACTAATGATTTTAATTCATCCATAGACCCTGCTTTTACTGCAGTTGCTATTCTCTTTTTAATGTCAGTAATTTTCGCATCAGTCAGTGTGGCGCTGCTGTCAGTTATAGCAATTACGCTATCCTTAAATTCAACTTTCTTTCCGAGAACGTTTTCACCTATAGCACGCAGCGGAACCATTGTTCTAGAATTAACAATGATCGATTCACAATCAAGGTCATAAGAAGTTCCATCAATCGTATAACTTGCCTTATCTATTGGAAAAACAGCTGTTTTTCCTGAGCTTTTAATTGTTGCCTCTCTGGAATTTGAGTCATAATCAACAGTTGCGTCAAAATGCTCTGATATAGCGCGTAACGGTACAAGCGTTCTCCCCTTGTAGATTATCGGAGCAACATCAGGATTACTCGAGTCAAGTTTTACAACTGCATCGTTCGACAGGGCCAAAGGACTGCCTATATGCAGATAAAATTCGCTGTTTTGCGTGGAAGAGGCCGCATTTGCCGGAAAGACCCCCATGGTCAGAAGAAGTGCCATCGAAAGTATCAGAGCGATTTTTCTTTTCATATTATTTTCCTCCTTCTTAATACACAAGATTTGACGTAAGGCAAAATGCAAATGTTCCAATAAATTTGATTTTTTCTTAATTTTATACAATTATAAATCAAAAAGCAAGTTGTTAATCTGGTCTTGAAGCAGTTTGACCTTCCCCTTTTCAGCGGGAGGAACATCATGAAGAGGAAAAATAATATTCATAGATTTGTATTTGTCTTCACACATTTTATGAAACGGAAGCAACTGCACACGCTTTACACAATCTTTATGCCTTAATATTTCAAAAAGTGCTTTAATGTCTTCTCCAGTATCATTTAGTCCCGGAACAATGACCTGACGAATCCAGACGGATATTTTTCTTTCTTCAAGTATATTAAGAAATATTAGGACATTATGAAGGTCTCCGCCCGTATATTTTCCGAATGCTTTTTCATCCGTAAATTTAATATCTAAAAGTACAAGGTCAGTAACATTCAAAAGCTCCGATACATCATTATTAAAAATGATTCCGCTTGTATCGAGAGCAGTATTAATACCGTTTTCCTTGCATTTTTTAAATAGCTCTTTGATAAATTTTGCTTGAATCAGCGGCTCTCCTCCGGTAACAGTTACGCCGCCGCCATTCTGAAAGTACGGTTTATAACGTTTTATATTGTTAAAGAGGTCGTCAGAGGATATTTCAGTCCCCCCAGATACTTTCCATGTTTCAGGATTGTGGCAGTATACACAGCGGAGTGGACACCCCTGCATAAAAACAAGAAAACGTATACCGGGGCCATCCGCTCCGCCCATAGTATGATAAGAATTAATCCTGCCCTGCACTAGTGTCCTCCTACATAGTTTCATGGAACGTACGGCTGATCACCTCAAGCTGCTGTTCACGGCTGAGTTTATGGAAATTTACCGCATAACCCGAAACACGTATCGTAAGATTAGGATAACTTTCGGGATCTTCCATTGCCTTTAAAAGCATTTCTCTTACCATCACGTTTACATTTATATGGTGTGCACCCTGAGAAAAATACCCATCAAGCAAATTCACAAGGTTAGCTATACGATCCTCTGTCGTCATTCCTAAAGCATCAGGTGTGATCGAAAAAGTATTCGAAATCCCATCTCTGCAGTATTTATACGGCAGCTTTGCAACAGAATTTAGAGATGCAAGCGCACCGCAGTGTTCGCGGTTGTGCATTGGATTAGCACCGGGGGCAAACGGCTCTCCTTTTTTCCTTCCGTCTGGTGTTGATCCGGTCTTCTTTCCATATACGACATTTGATGTAATCGTCAAAATAGATAAGGTATGCTTGGCTCCTCGATACGCAGGCGTTTTGCACAATTCTTCATACATGCCTTTAACCAGTTCCACCGCGATATTATCTACTCTGTCGTCATCATTGCCGAATGTGGGAAATTCGCCTGTAATTTCAAAATCAGTGATAAGTCCTTCTTTGTTTTTTATCGGTCTTACCTTTGCATATTTTATTGCCGATAAAGAATCTGCAACTACCGATAGCCCCGCAGCGCCAAAGGCCATTAGCCGTTCCACATTTGTATCATGAAGTGCCATCTGCACCTTTTCATAGTTATATGTATCGTGCATGTAATGAATCACATTCATTGTGTTTACGTAAAGCCTGCAAAGCCATGAACGGTATTTTTTAAACCTTCTCATAACTTCATCATAATCTAAAACTTCTGCATCATAAATCGTATCTTTCGGTCCAATTTTAGAGCCATAGATCTCATCGCGTCCGCCGTTGAGTGAAAGGAGAAGAAGTTTCGGCAGATTACAGCGAGCGCCGAAATACTGCATCTGTTTTCCGATCTTCATTGCTGAAACACAGCACGCTATTGCATAATCATCGCCGTACAGCGGCCTCATCAAATCATCATTTTCATATTGTATAGATGCTGTGTCTGCCGAAACCTTAGCTGCAAAACGTTTAAATGCTTCAGGGAGATCCTGAGACCATAAAATCGTCAGATTAGGTTCAGGAGCAGAACCGAGATTATAAAGCGTCTGCAAAAAACGGTATGAGGATTTTGTAACAAGCGTCTGCCCCTTATCTGTCATACCGCCGATACTTTCCGTGATCCACATTGGATCGCCGGCAAACAGTTCGTTATACTCAGGAGTGCGCAAGTATCTTGCCATGCGAAGCTTCATAACGAAATCATCTGTGATCTCTTGAGCCTGTGTTTCATTGATAGTCCCTGCCGCTATATCTCTTTCTATGTAAATATCTAAAAATGTCGATACTCTGCCAAGTGACATTGCCGCTCCATTTTGCTCTTTTATTGCTGCAAGATATGCAAAATATACCCATTGGAAAGCCTCTTTTGCATTCGATGCAGGCATCGATATGTCAATACCGTAAAGCGTTGCCATCTCTTTTAGCTTTTTCAGGAAATCGATCTGCTTATAAAGTTCCTCTGTTAAAAGGATAGTTTCTGCATCCATCAAACCTTTGCCAATTGCGACTTTATCCTTTGATTTTTCTTCAATCAGTATATCTACTCCATACAAAGCAACACGGCGATAATCACCAATAATCCTGCCGCGTCCGTATGCATCTGGAAGCCCCGTTATAATCCCCAAGTGGCGCGCAGCCCTCATTTCATCTGTATATGCACGAAATACTCCATCATTGTGCGTCGTACGATACGTGAACATCTTTTCCACTTCATCTGAAACCTGATATCCGTATGCAGCGCAGGCAGAACGCATCATTCTCATGCCTCCGAACGGAAACAGCCCTCGTTTTAACGGTTCATCAGTCTGAAGCCCAACAATTATTTCTTGATCTTTATCAAGATAGCCAGGGGCATAAGCGGCAGGCGAAGATGCACGGCTCGTATCTATGCCGATAACGCCCTTTTCGCGTTCTTCCTTTAAAAGCTTGTTAAGCTTATCCATAAGATTGTTTGTTCTTTCTGTAGATCCGCTCAAAAATGATTCTTCACCCGTGTATGGATGATAGTTATTTAAGATAAAGTCACGCACGTTAATCTCATCACACCATAGCCCTGTGTTAAAATGTTCCCACTGTTTATACATTGGTACCTCCATAAAGAAATAAATAAAAAAGGGCAATCTTCGCATTAGCGAAAGATTGCCCAGACGGTCGGCGTTTATACCGCTTACTCCCCCGTGGTTAACCCACATGCCGTCAGTAATAAGCGGCTTATAACTGTTTTTAGTATACAGTTTATTTTTCTTCCTGTCAACCGCATTTATAAATATTGCTTGATGACCATCCAGTCCTGAATCAAT
>JAUZPM010000065.1 GCA_030705925.1 Bacillota bacterium | reverse complement strand
CCCCCGGTGTCAAGCTGAACGCTCTATTACAATTATACCTCCCCGTCCAACCCCGGGTCGGCGGTTACGCTCGGCTCAAGATATTATTACACTTCCACGCCGGCGCTTTCATATATCACATTCGTGTCAAGCGGCAGCTTTTCGGGAACAGTGCCGTTAAACTATACCGCCCTGAGCCAAAACGGCACATCATATTCCGGCACGGTTTACATCACAGTAAGCGGAAGCGTTTCGGCATACTTTGACGACGTCACACAAAACTACGTCTGGGCGGCTGACGCAATAGATTACCTGTATAAACATAGCGTAGTCTCCGGCACAGATACGGACATCTTCAGTCCTGGCAGCAATATACGCCGCGGCGATTTCGTTTTGATGCTCGTTCGTGCATTCAGCCTCACCGCCACAGACGCAAAATGCAGCTTTACCGACGTTGCAAAGGGCAGTTATTATTATGATGCGATCGCAATATCCGAAAAGCTTGGCATAAGTCAGGGCAGCGGCGGAAAGTTTAACCCGATGGCAACTCTGACAAGGCAGGATGCCATGGTGCTTGTAAAGCGCACGCTCGACGTCGCAAATATAGACATCGCCGACGGCAGTGAAAGCGACCTCCGCGGTTTCACCGATAATTCAAGCATATCCGCCTATGCGAGAGACGCGGCGGCGGATCTCGTGAAGGCTGGCGTCATAATCGGCACAGACAATAAGCTCAATCCAAGCGGCTCCATCACCCGAGCAGAACTTGCCGTGATACTGTATCGCATCCTTTCGGCGTTTTAAATTAAAAGAGCGGGAAATCATTCCCGCTCCTAGACTGTTTAAAAAAGCACATGCACCGCAAAAGCGGTTACACAATAACTAACCAACATGCGCCCTGCTTACATACGTCAGGGCGCATGTTCTTTGTCTGCCTGTTATTTTTATCGTCTGCCCGCCAGAAAACCATACTGTCAACATCTAGAGGCTTTTTAAGGCAATTTATTTGCAGATATATCATCGTCGTGCCCACGTCCTTTTCTTTGACCGCCGAATAACTTATATATTAAGCGAGTTCCAAATGTATATAAAATAATGTAAACTATTAAATATATAAATAATGCCAGCAATGATGAAATATGTTTTGCTAATATATAGTTTCTAATTTCACGTGAAAAAAAGAAAGTAAGTCCAACCATTACAAAATAAAAAATAAAACGAAAAATTCTATATGGCTTTAATGCATTCCCTAGAATATTATAATAACAACATTTTGGGCAAGGAACCGCATTGTTGCCCATTTTCCATAAATTAAATTTTACGACATTTCCGCAATTAGGACATATAATATTCAACCTGCATTCACCCTTTACATTATTGCAAAATTCATTCAAGCGTTTTTACTTTTTAATTAAATCATAGAAGCCAATGTATTTATAACACTCACCAACATATATCATTATTGTATTTTCATCTCTTTTAACCAGAGAAATCCATGTTTCCGGACTCTCAGATGTCATTGTGTAAAACTCAATTGTAGTGCAGCCTGAAATATTATCCTCATCGTCAATGCGCCCATTGCAAAGCCATACTGCATTTCCAAAAGCGATATTAAAGTTATCCATTACCTTATTTACATCTTGTCTTTCTTTCTCTGTACATATAAAAGATTGTCCATTAAATTCAATTTTATCTTTACTGATTAATAGGCTTTTGCCGATGACATCGCTATCCTGATCCGGTAAATACCCTCTTTGAACTACTTCAGGTTTTCCAACTTGCCAAGTCCCAATAAAATCGCCCAGTTCATCTTCAATATCAATTTTTACATTTGCGGCTTGACTATGATTATTATCACTAATTTCTACAGGCTCGCTAGTTTCAGCATCTTTTATTTGCGACTGACAACTGCATAAAAAAGGCAATTGCAATAATAAAACTAATATTAATATTTTTCTTAACAAGCAAATCCCCCTTATTATGACCCAATTTAGAAACCATTAGATCTCAAAACGGAATCCCCAAGTGTCACATCATCTTTTCTTAATTCAGATACTGCTTTATTTCGTATGCCAAACAGATAATACCTTTCCGTCCTTTTTTCGAATTACAATATATGCAGTGCCGCCAAGTTGATTGTGCGGCAATTGCCCTTCTACGATCCAGACTTGATTTTTTTCATCAAACCGAACTATGAAAGGCTTCTCATTGTTTATCTCATTACCATATATTGAATGAAGAATCGTGTCCGCTGTTTTTCTCGCTGTTTCAGCATCTGGAATATATCCTCGTGCGGGAATCTCTCTATCCAGATGAATTGAATAATCCGAAATATTGCCAACTTTATAACTGGTTGAGTTTTTAGAAATATCTTTTATAAATATTAAGTACACTGCCATAATTAAGACTAAAACTATAATAACCCCTGGAGCGATATGTTTCATGAGAATACTCCTAAAATATTAATGTTCATCCGTGTCTTAATCATACAATTATTACACACTATTTTCATATAGATCCCTTTTTTATTTAATGAACTCTCACTAAATATATCACTGTAGTATCTAAACCCTTTGCAAATAAAGATTGTCACCTTTACCGATGCAGTTCGCTAATCTTCGTAATATCCATCATAGAATATTTCAAAAATAAACTCTGTTTCCTCTTTACTTTTTATAAATTCAACCGCCTCATCCCAGTTTTCTGTACTTTCATTAAAAATCAAACTATGAGTCATTGATGGCTGGATACCGTTTGACCTGATTCTAAACGCTTCGAGACGATATACATCCCGGTTTAGCTCTTTACACCGTTTAATTACTTTAATAGCAGATCGTGTGAAATACATCCATATATTTGAATGTATGATTGCCTCATCTAAGAACTCTTTTCGAATAGTATCATTTTGTATTTTTTCAAAATTCATAATTTGATCGCCTCAATCACTATTAAAATAATATCGATAAAATATTACTATCTTGGTGTATCTTATACGCTGCTTGGCCCTTGCTACTTCATTTATCTCTGTTTCTAATATCCATCATAGAATATTTCAAAAATAAACTCCGTATCCTCTTTACTTTTTATAAATTCAACCGCCTCATCCCAATGACCCAAATCCGCGTCTATAAAATCAATACTATGAGTTTGGGACGGCTGAATACCATTTGACCTGATTCTAAAAGCATCAATGCCATATATCTTGAGATTTAGCTCTTTACATCTTTTGATTACTTTAATAGCAGAACGTGTAAAATACATCCATATATTTGAATGTATGATTGCCTCGTCTAAGAACTCTTTTCGAATAGTATCATTTTGTATTGCTTCAAAATTCATTATTTGATCTCCTCACTAACAGTTAAAAAATGTGGATTAATACCATTCATTTTCCTATTTCCCCTAAGCGTTTCCCATTCCAACTATAAACATCATTCCCAAACAAATACACCTCTTTGCAATTCGTTCCTAAAAGTTCAAAGTTCTTATCTTTTTCATTAAATGCATAGACTTCTTCTTTATGATTTTTAATGTATATACCCTGATTTCCTTTAATAATATCGGAAAAATCTCCATCAATAGTACCGATGAGTTCATTTATATTGTTGGAGAGGTTAATTGAATAAATTTTGCTTTTCTTTGTATCATACATATAGGTTATATAGTAAAGTCCATCATCATCAACAGTAAAACAAGTGATACCTTTATTAGATGCAATTAATATTGTTAATTAGTTTTTAGTCCATATATTCTTATAAAGATTTTTAATAGATAATTCTGCAATGCCTTTTTCGTTTAGCGTTACTTCCCCATTATCATAGGCTTCAGATGGGAATACATAAAATGCAAAATCGTCTCCATCCCTATAATTTAATCCACTTGTACCGAATTCACTACTCTTATAGATTTTTTCTTTGTATTTTACAGTCATTTCCGCAGTCATGTCGGTTCTAAATGAATTATCGGTAACGGTCTCATGGTGAGCACCTGAAATTAATGTTGCACTATTTAGTGAATATTGTCCGGAGGACCTGAAGCCAATCCTATAACCGCCAGTATTTGAACTTCCAGTACTATCTATCCAACTTACATAAATTTTACTCTTACCATCATTATATAATTCTTTTCCAATATTACTTTTCAAATCGTCAAGATTAATAGAAATTGAATATTTATCTGGTATTAGATGACCTTCTGTATCATTAAATTCTTTTGTGTTGTTAGCAATATAAGCCATTCCATTAAACCATAGTCCAATAACTCCTGTAAACCATAAAATGAACATAATTATTGTAATCGCTGATATTAATATTATAGTTGTCGTAATCCTCATATTTTTCATGCTTCCACCCCTAATGCACCATTTTTTCGCTGATTTTACCGCTTGCTCGCTGTTTCAAATTTATTCTAATCCTGCTTTTTAATACAGACCTTTGCAATCCGGCGGGTAACATGCCTCATCTGTGTTCATTAATGGAATCTTATCTATTTTATAAATAAAAATTTTATTCTGGAGATCCCCTTGCTCAAAGTAAGAAAAGCCAATATATTTCCCTCTTGTTTTGAATTCCGGTTCTCTTAAGTTATACTTTAAATGCTCTAGCTTTTTCCCATAAGACAATGTCAATATTTCCTTATTAAAATCAACAGAAGGTAAGTCTATTGAATTAATTTTATCTATTTCAAGCAATTCTTCTTCTTTTCTTACAGGTATCCAAAAGCTATCTGGCTTATTTGTCATATCATAGTCTATTTGAGTGAAGTAATTTAACTTAACCTCCCGTTCACTGTTGCGATATTGAATTTCATCTATTGTACGATAAGAAAATTTGACTAGTATAAAAGCCGCAGCTATAACGATTACCCAAATCAACTTTTTATTCATGCTTACTCTCACGTTTCTTACCTCAGGCTTAGTTATATAATAAATCGTATAACCAGCGGCCAACATATTTGTTTTCGTGACTATAACGATCTCTTCTATAGTGATAGTACCAATTGCCTTCAATATTATACTTATGAAGTTTATTGGGACTATAGATTGCCCCTACCTCTGTGTCGTCGCCCATAATCCTCTGCTGAATCTGATATGTATGGTTTTCCTCAATAATAAAATCTGTAAACTTTAAAGTTTCAAAAATGTATTTTAAACATTGTAATAATTCAGCCGGGTATCCTTTGGACAGCTTGTAATCGTTAGTTATATTTTTAATATCTTCAGCATACATTCTGTCTGATATATAATACTTTTTTGAATAGGGATTAAGTTTTATGTCATCATAAAACTGCTCAAATATTTCAACACTTCTTTTGAAAACTTTATCATTTGATTTAAATACGGAAACAGTTTGCGCCCTGTTTACACACATAGCGCTATTGTTAATAGAATCTACTTTTTTATTAAAATTGACAATACCAAATATGCAAATTGTTATATAAACAATCAGTGCGCAAAAAACTGTAAATAAAAATTTATGTTTCATAGCTCACCTGTTAAATATCATATCGTAAAGCCGGTATACCAATTTGTTTTTGTGTGTACACATCCCATAGTTATGATTATAATAATACCTCCATTTATTTTTAGTGTAATCAAAAGTAATACCAAGCTCGATATCACTGAATTCAACAGGCTTGCACTGGTATATCATATGAGAACCGTCACCCTTGAAAATATTTGTCATTTTAAGTTTATCAATAAGGAATTTAATATCGTCTGAGGCTGAGCCGTCACCGAATTCTGCATCAACCTGTTTTAAACCGTAATTGCTGTTATACTGGAAAATTATATTTCCTTTATGTCCTTTCAAAGCCTCACCTATGTTATCAAATCGTTCTCTGTTTTGGTTAAACAGTGCCAAAACTGCTTTTTATTTGACAGATAAGGTGCATTTCCCTTTTCTATCATACTGAACTCATAGAATATGATCAAAACACAAAAACAAAAGAGAGATAAACCGCTGATTATAAAGATTAACCTTTTTCGCATAATTCTCGCCCTCTGCCTTCTGTCAAATATATATAAAACGCACAATATATTCCTATTATAAGGATACCAATTTAACTATTATCTGTCAATCCGCCCTACTAAAAAAGCAAGGCTTTTGCCTTGCTTTTTAACTTAACCAGTCAACCCCTTTAAACATTTTCTTAAGCAGTGACTTCTCATTCTCATTCAGCGTTTTTATTCCGCTGTATGCTGTGATGGCGCCGTCTTTTAACATCTTCTCTTTTCCGTTAATAAATAAACTATCAAATGTTGAATCAGATAAAATATATAATTTACTCGTGTTCGATTGGGTATCCGCAATTACAAAGACAGGCGTTTTACTCACCACACCCAATACATACAGGTATTTATCAATTTTTTTATATTTTTTAATTTCATCAACAAGACAAGCGCTGTATTTTTCATCAGATAATAATAACGAGTAACTGATTTTTGCTATTTGGAACTCCCCATCGCCATAAGAATGAACAGTATCTATGCCTGAGGAATATTTAATATTGTCGGCACTGCATGCGATAAGCAGCACCATCAATATCGCTATGTACATAAAAGATAAAAATGTTTCATAAGCAACTTGCCTCATCACTTACTCGGCACTAAATCCGCTATAACGTCCCTGGTTTGGAAATTATCGTTGTTGATACTGAGAACACTTAGTTTTGCGCCCTTTTTAAAACTGATATTTTTATATTGTTTTGGATAACTCTCATCAGTGCCCGGCCCTAGAGCCGCACATATCGCATTTCCGCAGCTAACAGAAACGTTGCCGGAAACTTCAACAACATCATAAACTCCTGCCGGAAAATCGGTGCCGGCTATATAATCGCCGCTTATAAGTTCAATTGTTTTTGTGTTAGGCTGATCCCTGGTTACAAGTTTTTCACTTGACGCTTTGTCAGTTTTCATTTTGATTGTAACAGAATGTACATTTAGCTTGCACCCTTCAGATATATAGAAGTTTAAATACTGTTTTTCATACGGTTTTTCTTCGCATACACCTATGGGGCCTCCAATGTGATCATGCGACCAGTCGTCTTTAAGTATAAAACCGTTACCTTTAACGGCTTCTATATCATAAATTCCAGTAGGAAAATCGACCCCGGCGGTATATGCCCCGCTGGAAAGCTCCGCTTCGTAATGCGTGTTATAAATCGATGACTGCTGTGCTTGTTCGCGGATCAAATCACCAATGCCGGCCGAGAATTTTGACGCCTCAAAGAATGTGTAAACAACTGCAACGCAGATTATTAGAATTATTTTTGATTTATTTTTCACGTCTTTACTCGATTTACGTCAGATTGACAACCTCAAGCTTATGCTCTTTTTATTGGCGTCAGGCTTGCTTTCTTCCATTTTTACAATTATATATGGTGCAAAATAGGATATTCCGAGAAACATCCGAAAGTATCACTCCGCATGAAATTATAGTCCCATTTATTATCCAACGGGCAAATCCCATTTTTTCAAGGGCGAAGTATAACGGATAAAAAATAATTACAGCTATAATAATTGGAATAAACAAATTAATAAATTTAATTGTTTTTATACTTTCAAAATTTATTTTAGCGTGGCAATAAGTACAGTTCGCCGTCAAATTTCGCCCTAATATTTTTGGAGTAAACTTTCTATTGCAATTATGACATATTATTTTCATTTTATCTGCCTCGCGAGTTTTTATAACTTTATTCTGGACTGACCTATTCGGCTTTTACAACGCCCCGCTCTAACCATACCAAATAAGTAATTATATGTCAATGCCTCTGCAACAAAAAAAGAGCGGTCACCCGCTCCTAAATTGTTTTTAATAATCGGAATTTGACAAGCGTCTTAGCAACTTCAAGCCCGGCAAAGGTGCCCAAAGTGTTCAAAATCAGGTCGTCAATCTCGGTAAGGCCAGTTCCGAATACGAACTGTGCGACCTCTATAGATAAAGACAGCACAAATCCCGCTAATATGATTTTCCACCCGCTCCACTTTGTCAGGATGCTTGCAAGAAAGCCCAGCGGCATAAACCATATTATGTTCCCTAAAAAGAGGTATAAAAAATACCCCAAACCGTTTTTCTTAAATGCCTCAAACAGCACTTTAAACGGAATATAATTGATTTTTCCGTTTACAAAAAGCCGTTCAATGCTGAAATTGCTTCGAAACACGGTTATTTTAAGAAGCGCAATAAGCCAAACAACAAAAATAAAAATACATATATTTTTCTTCATTTTAAATCCTTACGACTGCCTTTTACCTTTTACACATTTTCTGCCGAAGTGTCCCCGGTATGCACACTTTTCACATCCGACTGCTTGCTTGCGCTGACGAGTATATTGCCCTTTGCATCTGTTTCAATGAACTTTCTGCAGGTGACTTTGACCGTCAGCGGAAACAGATCCAGATCAAACTGAAAAAATTCTCCGCCCTTATTTTCAATATCACTGATTTCAATGCTCTGGGCAAAAAAGCATGGCTGCCCGGAGCTTAAGTTTCTCAGTTCCGGTTTTTTATAGCTCCATACATAATCCATACTGATATGATAACAGCTTAAAAATGAAAGATGAACGTAAGGCTCGGTACCTACGTCGCCGAGACTCAAAAATAGCTCGTCGCCGAAAAACCTGCTTGTGATTTCAAGAACTTTAAGATCGCAGAATCCCGCTTCGTATATGCTGTTCCTTAACTGCTTTCCATTCAATATATACCCCTCCTTACATCTGCCATTATACACCAGTTTTCCAGTATAATCAAATAAAACCCTATCATGTGATAGGGTTTTTTGATTGTAGTCTGCCAGCTATTCTTTTCCTTTAGCCGCTTTGTACTTATGATATAGAATATCCTTCAAAACAAGAACAATGTCAGTGTCGCTCATCCCGAACTCTTTTCCAAAGTCGTCGTACATTTTCGATATCCTGTCCCGATATGCGGCTATCCCCTCCATGCCCTGGTATGTCGCAAGAATGGGGTATTTTTTGCTCCATGCTCCCGTCCAGTCTATCTCGTCGACGATCGCCTCGATACTGGTAAGGTCACCGCCGATAACGCTTCCACTGATAAGATAATCATAGCTTACGCTGTAGAGCTCGCTTAAAAGCTTTGCCTTGTTGAGCTCTGGAACGGTCTGATCCGTCTCCCACTTGCTGACCGTCTGGCGTGACACGCCAAGCCTTTCGGCGACCTCTTCCTGCGACAGTCCTGCCTTTTTGCGGAGATCGAGTAACTTTTCACCCAATGACATAACATCACCTGCAAACTTTTATTCAAGTTAACTTGTAAGTTATACTATACCCGAAATCCCGCATTAATTCTACCAAGCAAAATTAGAATTTTGTCAACTGAACTTAACATAAACATCAAAATGAATATTTTCTCGCTGGATTGCCGGAAAAATCGGCAATGACAGCCTTTGCATCATTTAAATAAAAAACCTCGAACAGAGGGTTAGATGCAGTTTTATACTGTCCCTTAACAATTGGATTGTTCATGCATTCTTCTTTAACCGCCATATCGTTTTCAAACACCGCTTTGCCCTCGAGGCGAATCCACGCATAAGCCGGTGAAGAAACCGTTATCTCAACATATGGATTTGTTTGAAGCTGAGCATAGACGCTCTTTTTATTATTGGTGCAAAACCACAGTTTGCCCTCTTTTTCAAGGCAAAACATAAAAGGCCTGTTCTTCGGCCTGCCGTCAAGCCCTATTGTCGCCAGATACTGAACCGGGTTCGCATTTAAAAATTCCACTACTTCACTCATGATAAATTGACCTCCATTTAAATCTATTGCGCTTTTTTACTTGCAAGTTTATAATAGGTCCATACATAATGATTGTAAAGTAAGCACTTTAAAGTGCTATAGTATCCCTAATGATACCATTGGAGGAGAATATGATAAAAAACATACCGGCATGTCCTGTTGAAATGACGCTTCAGCTTATTGGAGACCGTTGGAAAGTGTTGATCATACGTGATTTGCTTTCGGGCACCAAACGGTTTGGCGAACTTAAAAAGTCGATCGGCAGCATAACGCAGAAAGTTTTGACGTCAAACCTGCGGGACATGGAAGAAAACGGGCTTTTGACACGTAAAGTTTATGCGGAGGTGCCGCCGAAGGTCGAATATACATTGACGGAAACCGGCTATAGCTTAAAACCTGTCCTAGACGCAATGGTCGCCTGGGGCTCCGCATTTAAGAAAAACATCTCTCAAAATTAATCCATAAAAAGGCTTTGAGTTTTCTCAAAGCCTTTTTTTATACAATTCTATTGACATCACTATATCAAGATGATATAGTGTATATAGACAGGAGGGAGATTAATGCCGCAAAAGAATACCACAGCTTATATCATACTTGGGCTTCTGGCGCATGAAGACTCAAGCGGATATGACCTTAAGAAAAAAATCGACGTAATGATTTCGCAGTTTTGGGACGTTGGGTATGGACAGCTTTATCCGACATTAAAAGTCCTCGAGAAAGAAGGCTCAATAAAAGGGGCGACTGTGCAGTCAGAAAAAGGTCCCGACCGAATCGTATATTCTATCACCGACGCCGGAAGGCAAAAGCTCACACAGTGGATGTCCCTTCCGCTTGAAAAAGAATATATAAGATACGAAATCCTGTTGAAATTGTTCTTCGGAAGCCTCAGCAATCCGGAGGACAACATAAGACGGATAGAAGCCTTTCAAAAACAGCACGAGGTAGATTACAAAATGATAAGCATGTTCAAATCAAACCTTGAGCGTGTATTTGGTGAAAACAAAGATCACCTTTATTATTACCTCACCGTGCTGTTCGGCGAACACATATATAAAGCCTATCTCGATTGGGCTTCGGAAGCGCTCTTGTTTATCCAAAAAAATATTATAAATAATGAAAGGGATGCTGATAATGAAACGCCAGAAAATTCGTAAATTTCTGCTATTGATCTCGTTTTTGCTTTTTCCAGCCACATTTTACTACCTGTCCCCCTACCTTATTCTAAGCGGCGGTTTTTCCGGTATAATATCGGGAAGCCTCATAATATTCGCAGTCCAGTTCATAACATCGCTGATTTTCGGAAGGGCATTCTGTGGATGGATCTGCCCCGCCGGATGCCTGCAGGACGGATGCTCGGAAGCCGTAAATAAAAAAGTGAGCAAAAAAGTGAACTGGATAAAATATCTGATCTGGTTTCCGTGGCTGCTCGCAATAGTCCTTGGTTTTGTCAAGGCGGGCGGCGTCAAAGGGGTAGACTTTTTCTATTTCACCGACCACGGCATATCGGCGGCAGGGGTAGTTGGCTACATTAACTACTTTTTTGTCGTAGGACTTATTATAATCGTTTCGCTTCTCGTCGGAAGAAGGGGCATGTGCCACACGCTCTGCTGGATGGCGCCCTTTATGATACTGGGCACAAAGATCAAAAACCGTCTTAGAATTCCATCTCTCCGGCTGAAGGCAACGCCTGACAAATGCTCTGGCTGCGGACTGTGCACAAAAAACTGCCCGATGAGCCTTGACGTTAAAGAAATGGTGCAGGAAAACGATATGCGCAATGACGAATGTATCCTTTGCGGTGAATGCGCAGATAACTGCGCCAAAAAAGCCATAAGGCTCACATTCAAAAGGTAAATAGTAAAGGCAAACCCTTTTTTGAGGGTTTGCCTTTTAATATTATATAGATTTATTCTACGATAGCTCCGGTGCTGCCCGAGGTCACGCTTTTGGCGTACCTTGCAAGGTATCCCTTCTTGATTCTGGGTTCTGCCGGCTTCCACTCTTTTCTGCGTTTTTCAAGCTCTTCATCACTCACATTGAT
>JAUZPM010000064.1 GCA_030705925.1 Bacillota bacterium | reverse complement strand
CCTTTGAGAAAATTCAGCACTTTTTTCATACTTTACACTCCTTTTAAATTTATATAAAACCGATACGGTGTGGAACAACGATTAAAATTTAATAAGGTTATTTAATAAAGGTGAGAAACTAATAAATAATCCAGCTGCCAAAAAAGGACCAAGAGGAGCTTTGGAATGCAAGCCGCCTTTTTTTAATATTTTTAAAATAACAGCGTAAATAATGAGCCCTGCCATCATAATGATTGCTGAAATTGCAAGTCCATAAAGTCCAACAAAGAAACCTGTTATTGCGGCAAATTTAACGTCGCCTTCTCCGATTCCACTGCCGAAAAATGATGGAATCAAGAAAATTACAAGGCCGGCAATCAAACCAAAAACACTTTGCAATACTGTTGTGTTTGAAAATCCAAAAACAAACGCCGCTATTTTTAAAATCAAAAGAATCAACAGTAGAATATTTGGAATTTTCCTTGTTTTTATATCTGTAACGGATAAGCATATCAGAATCAAAAGCAGAATTGAAAGTTCAGAAACGGTGACGACTTGATAGGGTAATAATATGTATGTTGCTGAAGCGAGTAACAAAATAAGCAAGGATTGATGAATATCGAGTTTTTCTCCTCCCCGTTTTATTACGAGAGTGTTTGTTATCGGTATCGAGAGAAGCCCGGCAGCCATTGCGAATAAAATTACAAAAACCGGTTTCATATGACTCAAATCCTTCTAATTAAAATAAAAAATCTGCACTCCGGATAACGACGGATTGCAGATTTGTACACACAAACAACCCTTCACGGCAGATTTGCTTTGTCGCTTTTTGAAGGGATTTGTGGAGCATCAAAAACTTCAATCGGTAGCTGGCTGTCATAGGTTTACACCCTTAGACCCTATAGCTTCGCGTCCCGATCTTTCGATCGGTTTGCCGTTATCATGGGAAGTATAACTTTGTATGCGTCATATATTTTATTTGTATCAGACAAAACAAAAAGCGACTGGAATTATTCCAGTCGCCATTATGCATTGCATAATAAAACTATGTTCTTTGAACATTAGTTCGGCAACTGGCTGCCATAGACAAAGTCTTTAGGCCCTTTAGCTTTGCGTCACTGCTTTTCAGCAGGTTTGCTATTATCGCTTTGTTTTACAATTGAATTATATGACATAGTTACGCAAAATGCAACAGATTTTTTCGATTTTCTATATTATTTTTGAATAATTTTTATAATTACGTTTTAGAAAACAGTATTATTGAAAAACGTAGATCAAATATAATATATATTATTGGATAAAAATTACAATCATGACTAGGAGGATTATATATGGAAACTCCTATTTTCAGGGAAATCGATACTTATGAAATAAGCCATCCTACTCTAATACAGAAAACAGTTAAACGTTGTTTTGATATTTTTGCTTCAGCTTTCGGCCTTGTTATTCTTTTGCCAGTTTTTATAATTATAGCTTTAGCAATATATATAGATTCAAAAAGCCCCGTGATTTTTAAGCAAACTCGGGTAGGGAAAGATGGTAAAGAATTTATTATTTATAAGTTTAGGTCAATGAAAGTGATATCGGCAGAAAACAATGATGTGAGTAATAATTATTTGACTCTCGAAATTGATCCCAGGGTTACTAAAGTGGGCAAGTTTATCAGAAAGTATAGATTAGATGAGCTGCCCCAGCTTGTAAACGTTCTTATTGGCGATATGAGTATCGTTGGACCAAGACCCGAAGTTCCTTATTATGTTCATTATTACACTGAACGACAGAAAAAAACTTTAAGCGTAAGACCGGGATTAACCGGCACTGCAACTATACTTTTTTTAAATGAGGATAAAATATTATCTCAAAGTCTGGATCCGGAAAAAACTTACATAGAAGATATAATGCCGGCAAAAATAGAACAAAATTTATTGTATTTAAAAAACTTTTCATTATATAATGACTTTTCAATAATTTTCTTGACTATAAAAAAATTAATTTTTAGATTTTAATATAATTTAATGGAGCTGGTAAAAGCTCTTTTTTTTATATTATATTTTTATTTTAGGTTAATTGAGAAATTTAAACCCAAGGTTTACAATTTATCTTTTTTCCGGAAATTCACAATTGTCAGTTTAAATGTTGTCGAAACTGTAAAACTATTATTGAGTTCTTTTAAAAATGTCAAAAATCTAAATAAAAATGCCAAACCTTATTATGGTGCGGCGTTTTTTCATTTAAAAAACTAAATATGTTTTTTACCGTTTAAAGATAATGTTGTAAACCTTGGAGGAGAGTATGAGTATTGTCTATAAATATAGAAAATCCGTTTTTCTGCTAATTGTATTAGTATGTATTCCAATATTGTCAATTAATCTTGTTTCTGCATCTATTCCTAATAGTTTTTCGGTTATCGAAGGACAGTCTCATCTCGGGACAGGCCTTCCGGTTCAGCTTATTGCAAAAGATAATTCCGTCTTTGAAAATAAAGGCGAAACCACCTTTGAAGCAAAATTGTTTGGTATTTTTCCGTTAAAAAATGTATCTATTAATATTCTTCCTAAAATGACTCTTGTTCCGGGAGGACAGACTTTCGGAGTAAAGCTGTTCACAGAAGGCGTTATGGTCGTAGGAGTCAGTGATATAGCAACAGCAGAGGGGACTAAAAATCCGGCAGTTCTTGCTGGGATTAAAACAAAAGATATTATCCTAACAGTCAATGGCAATAAGGTCAACACTATCGAGGAGCTTACCGATATTTTTGAAGCAAGCGACGGTAAAGCGATAGCTATAGGGCTTACCAGAAAGGGAGTAGCCTATAAAACTGAAATACAGCCGGTCAAATCCGTAACTGACGGCAAGTTTAAAGTTGGATTATGGGTTCGCGATAGCACTGCAGGAATAGGAACGTTGACTTTTTTTGAGCCTAAAACAGGAATCTTTGCAGGCCTAGGTCATGGAATCTGCGATGTCGACACAGGTGATATTATGCCAATGATGAGCGGAAGTGTCGTAAATGCAGATATAAGTGGCGTTATAAAAGGACAGAAGGGCGCACCGGGGGAGCTGGTTGGAACTTTTGATGAAAGTAAAACTTATGGTGATCTGCTTGGGAATAGTGAAACCGGAGTTTATGGTGTTTTAAATGACTCTGACTCGATTAAAAATCAAAAAGCTATTCAAGTTGCGGGACAGTCAGAAGTTAAGGAAGGATCCGCTTATATTTTGTCTGATGTTGGTGACGGTGTTAAACAATATAACATTGAAATTGTTAGAATTATGCGTGGAGCAGGTTACTCATCGAAAAATATGCTTATTAAAGTTACAGATCCGGAGCTTATTGATAAAACTGGAGGCATAGTACAGGGTATGAGCGGAAGCCCTATTATTCAAAACGGTAAAATTATTGGAGCTGTTACTCATGTACTAGTAAATGATCCTACACGCGGATTCGGGATTTTTATTGAAAATATGTTAGATGAGATGAAAAAAACAAAAAAATAAGGTTTATGTAAATAAATACTGGGACTTTTTCACATTTTTATATACTTTTTTTCAATATTTGATGTATAATTAAAAAAACAGCCTTGCATTATCTGTAAAAATATGGTATTCTTTGGGCATGAACTTTGGAAAGGGATGAAAATGTGTGAAAAATATCTCGGTATTAATAGCAGACGATAATTATGATTGGCGAATTGCCACTAAAGGAGTGCTGGAAAGCTATGGCTTTCAAGTCCCCGCAATGACTTCTAGCGGTGAAGAGACGATAGAAGCCGTAAAAAAGCATGAACCCGATGTTCTAGTTCTTGATTTATGTATGCCGCGGATTGACGGTTTTGGAGTTCTTGAAGCAATTACACGTTCAGACCTTAAAAAAAGGCCGAAGGTTATAGTTTATTCCTGTATGAGCAATGAGGCTGTGGCTCAGAAAGCCATGCATTATGGTGCTGTTTACTGCATGTATAAGGAAAATGATTTTTCACTACTAGCCGATAGAATAAAAACGTTTGCAGATTCTGAAGAGATTTCTCCAAGGCCGGTAAACAGCAAAACCGTTAAAGTTGAAAAAATGAGTTCTGTCGAACTTGAGGAAAAAGTTACAAACATGCTGCATGATATAGGTGTGCCAGCCCATATAAAAGGCTATCAGTATCTGCGTGAAGCGATTATGGCAGCTGTTCGTGATTCAAACGTACTTGATGCGATCACAAAACTTTTATATCCTCTTGTTTCGAAACGGTTTAAAACAACTCCATCAAGAGTTGAACGTGCAATTAGACATGCTGTTGAAGTTGCATGGGATAGAGGTAATGTTGAGACATTAAATAATTATTTCGGTTATACGATACAAGTCAGCAAGGGTAAACCGACTAATTCGGAATTTATTGCTATGCTGGCTGATAAAATTAGTCTTGAATATAAAAGGAATGGTGTTGCGGTTCAATAACTTTTTAACTATTTGACTTAAGGGTTAAAAAGGTTTATAATATATAATATTGAAAGTTTGGCATACCGCTTGCCGAAAAAGCGGTAACCGTAGCACATGTGCACCGATATTTTATGTGCTGTGAATTTGGAGCAATTATGTTTGCCATAGGTGACAAGGTACTTTACCCTCTTCATGGTGCCGGAGTAATTGAACAAATTGAAGACAAAGAAATTCTCGGCAAAAAGCAGAAATACTATATCATGAAGTTGATGCTTACCGGAATGTCAGTTATGATTCCAACTAATGCAAAAGAGGTTGGGCTTAGAAAAATTATTGACTCTAAAACAGCTAAATCTATTTTGAAAGACTTTTCTCAGCTTACTATACCGTTATATAAAAACTGGAATCAGAGATATCGAGAAAATTTAAATAAAATGCGCTCGGGAAATCCAAAAGACGTTGCGGCTGTTGTTAAATCTCTAATGGATCGGGATTTGAAACGAGGTTTATCAACAGGTGAACGAAGAATGCTTATCTCGGCGCGCCAAATTATTACAAGTGAGTTCGCACTTGCTACAGGACTTTCTGAAGGTGATATCAGTAGTGTTATTGACAGTTCATTTGAGGTAAGGCCGTAAAATATTTATAACGGCGGGCGTTTTTGCGTCTGTCGTTTTTTATTGCGAGGTATATGATGTTTAGTCGACATAAAGAAGAGAAAGTAAAAAAATATACTGCTTCTGCTGTCATTGTTGCAGCAGGAAGCGGAACTCGCATGCAGGAGGCTTCTGGCGACACTAGAAAACAGTTTATGTTGATTGACGGCAATCCTGTTATAGCTTATACTATTAGAGCCTATGAGAAAGCGGAAAGTATAGATGAAATCGTCATAGTTGCAAGAGAAGACGAAATACTGCTTATGAGCGATGTCGTAAAAGAATATGAATTTAGCAAAGTCACTAAAATAATTAAAGGCGGGGAAACTCGCACCGAGTCAGTTCAAAATGGTATTTATGAGGTATCGGCTTCAGCGAAAATCGTTGCAATACAAGACGGTGCAAGACCTTTTGTAAAGCCGGAAAAGATCAATGCTGCTGTTGAAGCAGCTAATACTTATGGCGCTGCAGCTCTTGGCGTTCCGGTTAAGGATACGCTGAAAAAAGTGAAAGAAAACGGTTTAATAGCTGAAACGGTCGATAGAAACGGGCTTTATGCTATTCAGACACCTCAGGTTTTTAATCTGGAAAAATTTAAAACTGCACTTGCACTTTCTATTAAAGATAATAGCTCCCTTACAGATGACTGTCAGATATTTGAGAGAATTGGACTGCCTGTTCAGGTGGTGGAAGGTGATTATGATAATATAAAAATTACATATCCTTCCGATTTGCCAGTTGCTGAGGGGATAGTTGAAGGGATGAAAAATGTTTAGAATCGGACATGGTTATGATGTTCATCGTTTGGTTGAGAGCAGAAAATTGATTTTAGGGGGCGTTCAGATTCCTTTTGAGCTTGGCCTGCTTGGACATTCAGACGCTGATGTTCTTACCCATTCATTGATGGATGCAATGCTTGGGGCGGCTGCACTTGGGGATATAGGTAAACATTTTCCGGATAATGAAGAAAAATATAAGGGTGCTGACAGCTTAGTTTTATTAAAAAAAGTGAATCAAATACTGCAGAATGCAGGTTATAAGTTAGTAAATGCGGATGCAACGCTAATTTTGCAAAAACCCAAGGTTAAAGATTTTATTAATAAAATGCGTGAAAATCTTTCCGAAACGCTTTGCGTGGACATAGACTGTGTAAGTGTAAAGGCGACAACGGAGGAAGGCCTTGGCTTTACGGGAACTATGGAGGGCATTGCCTGCCATTCAGTTGTACTGATAGAAAAGATATAGATATTACGGAGAGGTTTTCATGTTTTTTAAGAAACTTACGGCCTTTTTTAAAGGCGTATTAATATTTTTTATCGCAATGATAATAACGCTTATTATTTCGCTTGCGGCATTATTTTACGGTCCGTATCACGGATTTAGGGATGTATGGGTCACAACTGCAATGACGACTTTATCACATAAATATCTTGCCACTTGGTTTTTTCCTCAAAGCACAATAGATAAGATATTAGCGGATAACAAGGTCGAAGATATTTCAGAAAAGATGAAGATGCTGCTGTTTCGTGAGAACCATAGCAAAAAAATGGAACTTATTGATATCAGCAGAAATGGATTTAAAGGTTGGCTTTTAAAGGTGCCCGATCCTTCAAAGATTAAACTTGCAGTATCAAAGGATTTGGGGAAAAATGGAGAGGATATTGTAAGCATGGCTCAGCGCGGCGGATATGCTGCCGCTATTAATGCAGGTGGTTTTGCTGATCCTAACGGCAAAGGCAACGGAGGGCACCCTTATGGCCTCGTTATTCAGGATTCAAATTATCTTTGTGCTAAAAAGGGATTTAGTTACAATATAATCGGTTTTAACAAAGAAGATCAGCTTGTGATCGACAAACTTACTTACGATGATGTCAGAGCTTATGGAATTCGTGACGCCGTAAGTTTTGGCCCAACTTTGATCAAAAACGGTAAAGCTGCTATTATCAAGGGCAATGGGGGATGGGGCATCGCCCCGAGAACCGCAATTGGGCAGACGGCGGACGGAACGGTTTTGATGCTTGTAATAGACGGAAGACAGGCAAGCAGTATCGGTGCTTCCCTTAAAGACGTAATGAATATAATGCAGGAGTATGGCGCAGTAAATGCCGCAAATCTTGATGGCGGCAGTTCAACAACGATGTACTATCAGGGCAAAGTAATTAATAGTCCGTGTTTTAAAACCGGTCTGCGGCCTGTTGCAACTGCTTTTGTTGTCAAACCATAAATATTAAAAATCCCGTTCAGAAATTTTTCTGAGCGGGATTTTTTTTGTTTAGAGATAAATCACAGGGCTTTTTAGTATGCCGACTTTATGAAGATTATACTCATATCCCCATCGCTTTCCTGTAGTTCGCCATGCATTAGGTCCAAACCAGCGGAAGGCAACATCTGAATTATGAATACTTCCAAAAGCATTTATCCTCGTTCCATACATTACAATATCAATCATATGATTTCCTGCAGGTACGTCAGAAATCGTGACGCAATATGGCGCAAAAGCGATTTTTCCGGCATCTTTGCCGTCAATTTTAACCTGTAAATGAGATGCTTTATACATTGATGCCTCAATTGTGATGTCTCCGCCTTTAGAGGTTATGGGAAGATGATAGGTCAGATTCCCTCCGTAGAAAGGGAGCCCCTGGGTCGCTATATCTCCAAAACCAATCTTAGTTAGGGGTGCTGTAATATAAGCTGCCCCACCGTTAACAGTAACTCCAAAATCCCCGAGGATATAGCACCATTCGATATTAGTCCGTCTGCTGAAGGGTATAGTAAGCATGAGCGTATTTGTGCCTTTTTTGATTGCCGGCAGTTTAACAGTACTTATATTTTTATCACAAAACCAGCCGACTGGCGCAGTTGATACTTTATTATCATTTAATGAAATAGACATTTTTTCGGGATTTTCAGCAGCCAGCATAGGATCTAAAACATCTATTTCGCTTTGTATTGTAAAACGCAAGGAAATATTATGCTCGGGAGGATTATCAGGGACAACGTAAGGCTGTGCAAGGGCATCGGTTCTAAGGGGATAACCAAGAAACTGGCGGAATAAGTTATCGATGCGAAGGATTTCTTCTTTTTTATTCCACGACCCATTATCAAACCGGTATTCTGCCATATCCAGAAGCAGTGCATTTGGCTCTTCAAGGGTGAAATCAACAGGGTCTTTAAAATCGAGAACTTTTAATGCTTCGAATTGGTTTGTTTTATTATCATGTACACCTGGTTCAAAGACCTGAGTATTTTCCTTGAAACCCTCAATATTATGAGTTTGTTCGGATTTGCCAGGTTCCAGTAGTAGAAGCAAGCTGTCATGTGCGTTAAAAATCTTATAAATAACAGTCTTTCCATTCTCATATGAGACATTAGTTTTTGAGATTTTACCTGTTATTGTATCGTATATTGTAGGCATCCAGCTGCCGTTAATGGTGATATATAATTTTTCTTCTGCCACAGTATCAGGATTAGCAGGCTTTTGAGCATGGGCAATAAACAGCCAACGGTTATTGTTATCGTTTCTCATTTGATATAGAAGATTACCAGCTCTCTCGCCTTTATCAGTTCTGATATCGACAAGACGGAATGAGTCGAGCGTTCTTAAAAGTGCTGTTTCGGAATTAGCGATTACGATGCCGCTGTTAATAAGCTCGGCAATATCGTTGTTTGGTTTTGCATCTATTAGTGTCGGGCACTTTCCCATGAAGATAAGTCTGCCGCCCTGTTTTGCAAAGGCTTTAAGTCTTTCAACAGTAGTTTGTCTAAGAGTAACAGCATTTGGAACCACGACAGCGTCATAATTCATTGCGCCCACTTTAAGAGGAGCTTCGCCTTTGGGACACTGTTCTGGAAGTAACGATTCAGCAATAAAATCAAAATCCATAAACCCTGAAAGCAGCCACTTTGTCACATTCTCAAAATCAGTATCCATTTCACGGCGTATATCTGCTGTATGCTCGTTTGGCCCCCAGTTAAGCCAGAAACTTTCAATCGGGTGTATCACGCCTATGCGGACACTTGGAGTTCCGCGTGTCATTGCGGTGTTGACTCGTGCAAAATGGTCTTCAATGTATGAATATTCTTTATACCATGGGGATTGGTATCCGATTGAAGCAGGAAAATCTCTTTTTGCCTCACCCGCCATAGTCATCCAGGTAAGATGCGGAACACGCACAGTAATGCCGAGAGCTGCCTGCCAATCTCCCTGCAGTTTATGCCCTCTAAAATCAAAATCCCAATTAGTTACGCCGTATAACTCCGACATTACCCCGGGGCACCCATACTGATGCGCGGCGGACTGCGCCTGCTTTGCTGTTGTAAACTCACGTGCATCTCCAAGCATATCAATGCCAGGAATGTCAAACGAACGGTAGGACCTCATTGCTTCGCCTATTATTGGCGTTTGGGTTGAAAGTTTAGGTTCGCGCATTACATGACCTGTAAGCATAAGATTGTTTGCTTTGCACCAGTTTCCGCATGTATCCGCAAAAGCAGAGGCAAAACGCTCTGCAATGTGTTCGTGATATGCGTAGCGCGCAAATGAAGGTTTGTCGTCGGGTAGATTCCAAATGATTTCGGGCAGATATTCAAGTATATTAAAATGATAAGCTTTACCAAATGTCTCTGGGACATCATCAGTCCATGACAGAATAACGTCGATTTTATCTTTTGCAAAAGGCAGAGTTGTTTTAGTTGAAAACTGGGGTTCGTCTGTAAAGATCGCGGGAACAATGCCGCCAAAATCTTTTCCTATGACTTCTTTATAACGCTCATGGGTAACCTCGACAAAACGTTCGACGGCCTTTTTGTCTAGCAGGTTCGCATAGCTTTGGTTATTGAACCATGGGGTTTTTTCACGTAGGCAAATATAAGCAAACCATTCATCGTTTTGTGCAGTTTCATTTTCATTCAGCATTTTATATGATTTTAAACGACCGGAATCGTCGAGGCAAACATCATATCTTGCAATTAATCGTGGGTTATTTTCGTCCTTAATAGGAGTGACACGCAGAAATCTTGCAGAATTCCTTGTATCTTCTGTAACCATGCCGCCTGCATATCCTGATGGCCATCGGTCTTCATCGTACAGCCATGTAAGCATTTGCTGACGGCGACCTTCCTCAACGCTGTGCTTTACCATTTTCATAAATGTATCGCCAAGATATTGGTCTGAGAGTCCGATTCGGGGATGAATATGATAGCCCCCGAATCCCATCTCTTTAAGCTCTGAAATCTGCTCGGTCAATGTCTGTTCTTCTAGTTTTGTATTCCACGACCAAAGCGGTGTTCCTCGGTATTCACAACCGGGATTCTTAAACAGATCTAAATCCAAAGATGGATCTTTGCTGTGGGGATATAGCATAATTACTCTCCTTTTTATATTAATCTTGCTATTAATTATGATATAATAATACATGTGTAGATTAACGATGTCATTGCTATATATTGCTTAAAAATATACTTATATTGCTATTGGAGAACTTATATGAAACTGGATAAATATTTAGATATCAGCTCGTATTCTTGGAGTGAACATCACACTATGTCCTCCGCTGCTCGCGATATTCCATTTGCAGTCACCGCTATTGGACACTTCTGTGCAGGACCGCAATATTTTACTAATCGAAGCGAGCGTGACGATTATCTTTTGCTTTATACAATTTCGGGATCAGGGCTAATTCGCTATCGAGGTGTAGAGACTGAACTTGTCCCAGGTCAGGCGATTCTTATTTACTGTTTTGAACCTCAGTATTACAGAACAGGAAGCAAAGGGGACTGGACTTTTGAATATATACACTGCAACGGAAGCGGATGCGAACTGTTTTTTAGATTGATTAACGAGGACAATTTTCATAAGTCTTACTTATCGGGAGAAGAATGGAAGGCGATGTTCGGAAAAATAAGATCTGGCTGTATGAATACCGGACTACGGGAGGATTTAATATTATCACTGGGTCTTCATGAATTGTTTACTTCATTATTATTTCCGCCTAAGGCTAATGAAGAACTTATAAAACATGAAAATATTATCAAAAAGGTTTTATCATATATTGATGAACACTATAAAGATTCATTAAATAACAGGGACCTTTGCGAACTGGTACACTTAAGCGAGTTTTATTTTATTCGAATTTTTAAGGCTTTCATGGGCATAAGCCCATATGAGTACTTGATTACTTTTCGTATTAACAAGGCTAAAGCTCTTCTTAAGGAAACAGAGCGTTCAATTGAAAGCATTTCATTTGATGTCGGATTTCAAAACGTAAACGTATTTATTCGTGCATTTAAAAAATGTACCGGTATTACTCCAAATAAGTTTAGGTTTTACAATATACCTTAATTATTTATTTTTGTTATACAAATTGTCTAATGAGCATTGACTTATCATCTTAAAAAACATACAATTTTGGTAATGAATTTTTTTGCGGAGGGAATGTTAATGAGAAGAGTGTCAAAAAGTTTAACTGCTTTGCTGACGATTTGTGCAATGCTTTTTGCATTGCTGCCGGCAACTGTTTTCGCAGCAGCACCTGCAATGATTTCCTTGAACGTATCAGCAGGCGTTTTTGAACCCGCATTCAATCCTGATCAGGACAATGCAAAGCTTTTTGTCGATTATAAAACCGACAATATTACACTGACGCCGGCTGCAGACGGCACGATTTCGATCAACGATCAGTCTGTTCCCAGCGGTTCAGCAAGTGCACCTATTTCAATTCAATATGGGTACACACAAATACCTATCAGCATTAAAAATGATGGCGGGACAAAAACATACACGGTTACAGTCTATCGTCCTAATGTGCCAGATCTG
>JAUZPM010000063.1 GCA_030705925.1 Bacillota bacterium | reverse complement strand
TTCTGATATAGCGCTTTGTATTTTGAGTTACCGGTTCTGAAAAGTCACCGCCCTGAGGAGATACAGCACCTATAATCGTAACAGAACCGTCAGTTCCATTTAAGTTATTAACATATCCTGCACGCTCATAGAATTCAGAAAGACGTGATGACAGATATGCCGGATATCCTTCTTCAGCAGGCATCTCTTCAAGACGACCGGATATTTCACGCAGGGCTTCAGCCCAACGGGAAGTCGAGTCTGCCATTATAGCGACGTGATATCCCATATCACGGTAATATTCAGCTAAAGTAATCCCAGTATAAATAGAAGCTTCACGGGCAGAAACAGGCATATTTGATGTGTTTGCTATGAGAACGGTTCTGTCTGTCAGAGGTTTGCCTGATTTAGGATCGATCAGATCAGAAAATTCAGTCAAAACCTGAGTCATTTCATTTCCGCGCTCACCGCAGCCGACGTAAACGATAATATCTGCGTCTGACCATTTAGCAAGCTGATGCTGAGTCATTGTCTTACCTGTTCCAAATCCCCCCGGAATAGCAGCCGCGCCGCCTTTAGCGATAGGGAATAATGTATCTATTACACGCTGACCGGTAATAAGGGGACGAGAAATAGGCTCTCTTCTAACAAAATGTCTGGGTTCACGGATAGGCCAGTATTGAGCGAGCGTCAGTTCGTGAACGTTGCTATGTTTATCTTTTACCTTAACAATAACATCATCTATTTTGTATTCGCCGTCAGGAGCAGTAAAAGTAACTTCTCCGTCACATTGGAATGGAACAAGACATCTGTGTTCGATTAGTGCGGTTTCAGGCAGAGTGGCGTAAACTTGCCCCTCATTTACAGTCTCGCCCTGCTTTACTTTAATGGCTACATTCCATTTTCTTTCGGCATCAAGGGGAGGAACGTCGACTCCGTTTTCTATGAATACCCCTGTTTTTTCTGCAATAAATTTTAACGGTCTTTCAATTCCATCGAAAATGTTTGACAGTATACCTGGTCCGAGTTTAACAGACATCGGTTTACCAGTTCCTGTAACGGGCTCTCCCGGATACAAACCGCCGGTGTCTTCATATACCTGGATAGTTGTTCTTTCGTCAGAGATAAGAATAACTTCACCAGTTAAACGCTTGTTTCCGACGTGAACCATTTCACGCATGAACAGTTCGGTTGTTCCTTCGATTGTAACAACAGGGCCGTTGATGCCATGTATTTTATAATTTTTTTCTTTTGACACTTGCTCACCTGCTTTACTTTGATGCACTAAAATCAATTAATCGGGGAATTTACAATATTCAATAAAATGTTCCATTTCATCATCGATTTTTGAGTTGAAAGTTTTATTAATATATTTGCCAAGTGATTTTGAATATGCGATTATGCCCCCGATGATCGATGGATTCTCTATGATGTTGACATTACCGAGAGTGCTTTTGATAGAGTCGGATCTTTTCATGTCAATTGTGGAAATTTCTACATTAAGATCAGTCGCCATTCCGATTTCGTTATGAACAACGTTTAAAATATCGGTAAAATAATTATCATATTCAGCAGTATTTGTATACGCTGCTATGTTAGCTTTAACTTTATCAAATATATGCTGCTTTATTGAATCACGACGGATAAGCAATTCTTTTTTTATCTCAAGTGTTTTCTGAGAAACTTTTTTGTTAGCAGCATTGGTAATGGAAGCCATTTCACGATGAATACGTGTATAAGACTCTGCAAGAGCATTATTCTCGGCTTCATCCATTTCTTTGCTTTCGATTTCGTCAAGCTGTGATTCCAAAGCATTTTTCTCACGTACTGCTTCGTCAATTACGGCTTGTCTGAAATTTTGTATATTTTCGTTTAAACTATTTGAACTATCCATAATTACCTCCACCTGCACAAAAAAGTGCCAAGTTATAGCTTAAGACCAATCGCTTCGCTTATAAAGCTGGACAGAGAATCACGATCACGCCCAAAACCGTGTCTGTCTGGTATTTCCACAATCAGCGGAGAGGCACGATGAAACAATATGTTTGACACACTGTCAACGCATAATTTTTTAAGTTTTTCCGTAATGATAATAATTGCTACATCCTTATCATTTACCGCTGTTGAAAGCGCCTTTTCAGCCTCTTCTTTTGTTTTGGCAAGGACACCTTCAATACCCACGAGCCGTAAGCCAGTGATTGTATCCATATTATCGCTGATCAGAAAATATTTCATAATGACCCTTCAATATTAGCCAAGTTTATTTAGAATCTGGAAGGAAATAAGAAGTCCATACAGAACGATTCCTTCGCCAAGTGCAACAAATATTAGACTTTTACCAAACATTCCAGGATTCTCACTTGTAGCACCGATAGCTGCTGATGCACCGGCTGCAACGGCGATGCCGGCGCCTATACATGCAACACCTGTGCAGATAGCTGCTGAAAGATAACCTAAACCATTACTGCTTGCAGTAGCTGCAGCAGCTGCTGTAGGGATTGCTGTCGCGGCAGCTGTAGGAGTAGCGAAAATCGCAACTGTAAGCGCCAGAGAAACCATAAAGAACATTCCGATATTTGTTAAAATAACTGCCTTATGGCTCCTGATAGGAAGCTTGGTTTTTAAAAGAACAAATGGGGATAAGATAATTGCAACTAAGGTAACTGATAATGTGATAATCATATGAACACCCTCCAAAATTATTTTTTATATTGAATAGTGAGCGCTTCAAACGGTTTGCCTTCTCCACTGTAAAAGTGGCTGAAAAGCTCGTAGAACTGAAGTCTCAGAACCTGAATTCCGACAATCAAACCTTCAATTCCTATTACTAAGAGATTGCCGATTACTACAACAAAGATATTATCTGAACTGCCTGACATTCTGGCAAGGATAAACACGAACATCATCAAGCCTGCATGGTTCAATGCAAAAGCCCCGATACGTACGAATGATATAGTGTTGGTGATATAACTCAACATTACTTCGAACAGTTCAAAAAAGCTCTGTATGAAAAATTCCACTTTGCTTGCGTGTTCTTCCTGAGCCTTTTCTTTATTTTTGATTTTATCAACCCAAGACCCAAGCGGTTCCTTAAAGAACATTACAATGAGAGGCAAAACGACAAATAGTAAAAGGTAGGGGACCGTCATAAAGTTTTGATTTAATAAGAATGCACCTATTACTGCAAAAATTACAGCAAAGTAAAAAATCATTCCGGCAAGCCCGTTGTTTGAAAATAATGCTTTTACTATATCTTTCTGCTTTATGCCGTTGTAAATATTAATGCCCATTGAAACAAGTAGGAGTAAAATTCCAAGTGCAATAGAGCCGCCTAGTGCAATATAAAAATGAGTTTCGTTTTGAAGCGGTTTTAACCCGGGCAAAAACTCTTCATATCCAAATACTGAACCATAAAGCACACCACCCAGCATTGAGAAAAGTCCGCATATTCCTATTATTTTCGCTAAAGGAATCTTTTTATAGAACCATAAACCAAATCCAAGAAGGGAAAGAACCAAGCCCTGTCCAATATCGCCAAACATAAGACCGAAAATAAGCGTATATGTCATTGCAACAAGCGGGGTAGGATCCACTTCATTGTAAAGCGGCATACCATATAACTTAACGAACTCTTCAAACGGCTTAAATATTTTTAGATTTTTAAGTTTTGTCGGTGGGGTAGGGAGAGATTCATCAGGATCTTCAAAAACACAAGGCACCACACCGAAGGTATTCGCCACCTTTTCAAAATCGGCGCATTTACACTCCGGAACCCAACCGGCCATATAAAAGCTGTCGTTAGTGTGAATAGCATACCTTCTTATTTCGAAAGCATCATTTTCATACTTAAGCCTTGAGTATAATTTCAATAAACGCTCTTTATTGTTATTTATGAAGACTTCCAAGTCTTCTAAAAGTTTTTTATCCCGTTTTTCTAAATCCTTTTGCGCTTCTTCAATTTCAGCCATTGCGTTTTTCGGCGTTCCGTGTGCACGCTGATTTATTTTTGTCCGCTCAAAGTGAAGCGAGGCAAATAATGAATCAACAAACTCTTCATGCTGACGCGGGACGAAATACATAAGCCAGACATAAGATTTGTCAGTCGAAGAAACCACGTATAGGTATTTTGATTCATCAAACTTCTGGGTACACAGTAAATCATAACTGTCTACCGGCATACGTCCAAACCGAAATTTAATATATTCCAAGTTAAATAAGTAATCGAGTGTGACATCAGTATTAATAATAGGGGCGATCTGCAGCATTATCTGATGATTTTCAGTCATTTCAGCTGAGTTTTTCTCATGCTGATCTAAAATAGAAATTAATTCATCTTCAACCGTGGAAATATCTTTTTCAAGATCATCTAAAGTTATTTTGTCATTTTGAAAACTTGAAAAATCGGGTTCTATATTTGCTCTTTTCAATATTGCATAAATCTTTTTAAGCAGTCCTGCATAAGGATTTGGCGTATCAAAAGGAAAGAAACCCTTGGTTTTTCTGGAGACGTCAGAGACATTTTCAGGATGAAAATCGTTGTTAATGCATAGTCTTGAAATCACATCATCAATCAATGGAACTGGACCGAAAACGTTTACGAGCTTCATTTTTTCAACAGCCATATTATAACCTCCTTAACTTATTTTGCCGGCAGTATTTTCTCGTCAGGAGATATACAGATATTTGCGCATTACATCCGGCATCAAGTCATATCCAACACTTTCGATTATGTTTATAATATTTTGTATTTCAATTTCCTGCAGCTGAAGATATGCAAGAGCTATACCAAGCGAAGGAGTTCCGCTGTTAAATAAACGTTTACAATAGCGCGTTAAAAACAGAGGAATCATTGCGTCAACATACATTCGGTCTGAATGTTCGAAAAATCCGCCATATGGGGATTTTCTCAACGCATTATAAACAGCCTCCTTATCAGGAGCCTGTAAGACAGCATTAAGCAGATTGCCTTTAAGATATTTCGAATAGGGAAGCAGATATTTTGATATAGTCTCCTTATCGTTCCCAGCGCCATAATATCCCTTTAGCCTGATTATAGCGGAAATATTTATAAAGTCAATCTGAGTAAATATCATATCAGTAATTTGATTTTTGGCGGCGTCATCCAAATTACTGAATAATTCAAGTTTATATCCGTAGTAACTAGTATATACAGCGTGCTCTACTTCAGTATAATCAAAATCCGAACCAAAGTCAGACAGTGCTGAATAATAGTGTGTTCCTTTTACAGCTTGCTGCAGATCATTGAACGAAATTTTTGACTGAAGAGATTTAAAGTCTATTTTTGAATGTTCAAGAAGAAATTCTGATTTAAGCATGAAATATTCGTCAGGTTTATGCGCTTTGATAAACCTAACATATCTTAAAATCTCATCTGCTTCCGCTTTTAAAATGATATAAGCAATAGATTTTTTCTGACTGAATCCGATGTAATTAAATAATTTTAAATATTTATAGAATAAGTCTTTTTTCAGTGCAGCTTCTATTGCAATTCTGCTCATGGCTGTTTCATCCATATCACGCAAAAGGAAACCATAAGATTCAGTGGATTTTAAAAATGAAAGCATTTCTCCAATATTTCGCTTTGACATGAGTGCTTCATAGTCGGATGACTTAAAAGAATAACCATGCATTGATTTAACTTTTGCTGTAATGGCACCATATTTAAAATAATCGTTCAGCATAAATACCTCCAAATGATAGAATAAGTTATTTCAAAATGCGTTTTGTAATTTCTTCTATCAAATGATCGGAATTTTCTGATTCGAATTTATCGAGTTTTTTTAATTCTTCATCACGGTAAGCAGAAAGCTCTGCAAGTCTTTTAACAGTTTCTTTTTCTTCCTGCTCAGCAATTATTCCTAGACGTCTGTCGGCACGGTCTGCAAGACTTTTTTTCATTGCATCAGCATTGTTCTGAATCTCAGCTTGAAGACTTGATTGTCTGTTTTTCGCGGACTGGGTGATCGCATGTGCCTCGTTTTCTATGTCTATTATTGTGTTTAGTATATTCTCCATATTTACTAAACCCCCTCCACTTTTCTATAGCTTAAAACTTAAAAAAATCCTCGCTAAAAGAGGATTTTAAATTAAGCGCCAGACTTAATGTCAGACGTTCATAGAAATTAGATTGTATATTATGAAAGCGATATCATTTGGAAAGGTAATCGCATAACAATAATATAGACCCATTTTTTTAAACAATCAAGAAAAAAAAACTAAAACTTAACCAAAAACAAGCATAATCCGCTTTTGCAATATATGTGTTTTGAACAAAATTTTCTTAATTTCTCATACTTTGCAGGGGGGCTGGAATCCTTCCGCCACGGTTTATAAGTTTAGCAGCAGAGTATGGTCTAACAGCCATAACAGGACCGCTGCCTAATAGACCGCCAAAACAAAGCTCTTCGCCAACGCTCTTTCCGATTGCAGGAATCAATCGTACTGCTGTTGTCTTGTTGTTTATGACACCAATAGAAATCTCATCAGCAATGATCGCGGAAATCGTTTCAGGTGCGGTATCCCCTGGGATTATTATCATATCAAGCCCGACAGAGCACACGGCAGTCATAGCCTCAAGTTTTTCTATGGAGAGTGAGCCTTCTCTGGCAGCGGCAATCATGCCCGCATCTTCAGAAACAGGTATAAATGCACCTGATAATCCGCCAACATGAGCAGACGCAAATGTTCCGCCTTTTTTTACAGCATCGTTAAGCATTGCAAGAGCAGCTGTCGTTCCAGGGCCGCCGCATTTATCAAGCCCTATCTCAGTCAGTATATCAGCGACAGAATCGCCGATTGCAGGCGTCGGCGCAAGTGAAAGGTCAACAATACCAAATGGAACGTTCAAGCGGCGAGATGCTTCGCTTGCAACAAGCTGACCCATACGGGTGATTTTGAAAGCAGTCTTTTTTATTATGTCGCATATTTCCGTAATATTTGCGTTTGGCGCTTTTGCAATTGCCGCACGAACAACTCCAGGACCGGATACGCCTACGTTTATTACGCATTCGGGTTCGCCGATACCATGAAAAGCGCCTGCCATAAAGGGGTTGTCTTCAGGAGCGTTCGAAAACACGACAAGTTTGGCGGCGCCAATGCAGCAGTTGTCACTTGTACGTTCTGCTGAGGCTTTGATTATTTTGCCCATTTGCTTGACAGCGTCAAGGTTTATTCCTGCTTTAGTAGTAGCGACGTTTACTGATGAACACACAAGATTCGTCGTGGCAAGTGCCTCAGGGATAGAATTGATAAGAGCGGTGTCGCCCTTTGTATAACCCTTGTGCACAAGCGCGGAAAAGCCACCAACAAAATTTACGCCTGTCTCGACAGCGGCACGGTCAAGTGCCAGAGCGAACTTGGCATAATCAGTGCTTTTACATGCGTTGCCCACAAGAGAGATAGGGGTTACTGATATACGTTTATTGATTATCGGTATGCCGTACTGTTTTTCAATGTCAGCACATGTGGAGACAAGATTTTTTGCGCATCCAGTTATTTTATCGTATATTTTCTGACAAGCTTTAGCGATATCTTCATCAGCGCAGTCGAGAAGGGATATCCCCATTGTAACGGTTCTAATATCGAGATTTTCACCCTCGATCATGTTAATGGTTTCAAGTATATCTTTTGTATTTATCATGTTGTCCTCCGCCTATATCTTATGCATTGAATTGAAGATATCCTCGTGCATAGTGTGAATATCAAGACCCAGTGTTTTGCCGAACATATCAAGTCTGTCAACAAGATCTGAAAAATGAATGTCGCTGTTTTTGATATCAACAATCATTATCATACAGAACAGATCGCTAAGTACGCTTTGAGAAATATCTACAATATTTATTTTATGTTCAGAGCAGTATCCGCTCACTTTAGCAATGATACCGACCGTATCCTTTCCCACAACTGTAATAACCGCGCGCATATTTTTTCTCCTTTTATTAATTAATGATTTTCATTATAAGGGCAAAATCTCTTGCCATTTATTTAATGACTTGTTATTATATTAACATATAAGACGTCAAAGTGGAAACAGTTTTTTTCTAAAAGAGGGGATATCACATGTTTACAGAGGATTATCATATCCATACAGAAATGTCTCATGACAGCGATGCAAAGCATATGGATGCTTGTGCAAGGGCAGCTGAACTTGGAATTGACGAGATCGCGTTTACCGACCATTATGACATCGGATTAACTGAGATCGAGGAAGGCTGCAATTTCAATGTTGCCGAAATGAAAGAAAAAGTCGGGCTGTGCCGTGAGAAGTATAAGGACAGACTAAAGATACGGTTTGGAATAGAAATAGGGCAGCCGCATAATGATCTTGAGAGGTCGCTCGAAGTCATAAAACGAGCTGAATACGATTTTGTGTTATGCTCGCTGCATAATAACAAGAGCGGCATAGATTTCTATTATGTTGATTATAAAAATATAAACTTTGATGAATTATATGAATCTTACTTGTCTGATATTGATGACATGATAAAGAATTTTAAAGATTTTGATGTGCTTGCGCACGTTACATATCCGGTTCGCTATGCAATGAAAACAATTAAAAGTTTTGATGTAACAAAGCATTATCCGCATTTACGTGAAATATTTAAAAAGCTTATCAGTATGGGGAAAGGAATAGAAGTTAATCTCTCCACACTCAGAACGGGGCTTTCTGATCCAATGCCGGATTTTGAAACTGTAAAACTTTATAAAAAACTCGGGGGGGAAATAATTACTATAGGTTCGGACGCACATTTTTCGCATCACGTCGGTTCAGAAGTGCATGATTCTGTTAGGACGTTATACGAAATGGGCTTCAAATATCTTGCAACATATGAAAACAGAAAATTAAAAATGAAAAAAATTCTGTAAACGGAGATTATTTATGAGTAAGCCTGTTTCGGTTATAAAATGCGAAGACTATGAGGTCTCCAGACTCGAAGATGTAATAATCAAACATTTTGAGAATTTAGGCGGCATCGAAAAGTTTATCAAAAAGGGCACAAAGGTACTTATAAAGCCTAACCTCATAATGGGAAAAGCACCGGATACAGCTGTTACGACACACCCTGCATTTATTGAGGCTCTCGCAAAAGTTATAATTAAAAATGGCGGCGTTGTTACTATTGCAGACAGCCCGGGGGGGCCGTTCACACCAATCCTTCTCAAAACTGTCTATAAATCGAGCGGGATGGATAAGGCAGCCAAAAACTGTGGAGCAAGCTTGAACTACGACTGCTCGGCAGATATGCTTCCGTTTCGAGACGGCGTTATATGCCATGAATTTCATTTTATAAAACCGTATTTTGACGCAGACTTGCTGATAACGGCCTGCAAGCTTAAAACCCACAGTATGACTGCTTATACAGGCGCAGTAAAAAATTTATTTGGGCTTATTCCCGGTCTTGAAAAACCGGAGCTTCATTCACGATTTCCAAAACTTGATCGTTTTGGCGAGATGCTTGTAGACCTGTGCGCAGCGGCAAAGCCAGCTCTTGCATTTATGGATGCAATAACTGTGCACGAAGGAAACGGACCAACCGGAGGCAGACCAAAACATGCAGGACTTACGCTTGCAAGCGAAAACCCATTTTCACTTGATCTTGCGGCAACATATATAGCCGGTTTTGATAAGAATGAAGTTATTACCGTAAAAAAATCTATCGAAAGAGGGCTAACTGAAAACAGTGTTGCAGATCTCGATATTATTGGTGAAAAACTTGATGATGTCCTGATCAGAGATCTTTTGAGAGCAAAAACGGATATTATTTCTATGTTTTCAGTCTTACCGCCGATTCTAAGAGTTGGATTAGATAAATTAATTGATCCGCATCCAAAGATTCAGCTGGAAAAGTGTGTCGGCTGCGGCAAATGCGCAGAAAGCTGTCCTGCTCATACTATTGAAATTTCAGATAGAAAAGCTCATATAAACTACAGCAGGTGCATAAGATGCTTCTGCTGTCAGGAAATGTGTCCTATTAAAGCGATAGCTATCAAACGAAATATACTTTTCAGACACAGGTGAACCAATGAACTCAGTTAAAACCTATGCTAAAATCAACCTCACACTAGATATTACGGGCAAACTTTCAAACGGATATCACTCGCTGTCTTCCGTAATGCAGACCGTTTCACTTTATGATGTTGTAGAAATATCAAAAAATGAAACGCAAAAAAATATTACCGTCAGGTCAAATGCTAAATATATCCCTCAAGATGAAAGAAATCATGCAGTTATGGCCGCAAAAGCTTTTTTTGAATATACAGGGATAAGCGGAAGTATCAATATAAATCTCATAAAAAAGATTCCGGTAGGCGCCGGACTGGCAGGAGGAAGCGGGAATGCTGCCGGAACGCTGTGTTTGTTGAATAAAATATATGACGCGGGCTTGTCGAATGATCAATTGCGAGCGATAGGAGTAAAAATCGGCGCAGATGTTCCGTTTTGCGTCGAGGGGGGGACATGCCTTGCAGAAGGGGTCGGAGAAATATTGACGCCACTATCCCCAATGCCGGATTGTGTTCTGCTTCTTGCAAAATTCGGCAGGGGGGCGAGTACGAGAGAAATGTTCGCAGCCTACGATCAAATGAAAAGCCCTCTGCATCCCCCTGCTGATAAAATGATAGATGCGCTTGAAAAGGGCGATCTGAATGCAGTTGCAAAAAATCTCGGAAACAGCCTTGAGGCTGTCACGGCACGCTTTGTTCCGGAAGTTTTGGAAATCAAACAAATGATGCTTGGCGGCGGTGCAATGGGAGCTGTAATGAGCGGCAGCGGAACGACGGTTTATGGGATATATAAGTCTAAAAGTGTTGCTGAAGAAACGCAGAGAGAGCTTCGAAAACGATATAGAAATATAAAATTGTTTATTTGTAAACCTGTAAATGTATAGAATTTAAAGCTTTTGTCAAGAATGTTGGCAGAAGCTTTTTTTATAATAAATCCGGTGATAGGTCCCGGATTCTTGGAAGGTGAAAAAATGAAAAAAATAACGCTTTCGCTTGCGTTATGTGTTTTGATTGTATCAGCTTTTAGCATTTACTCGGTTGCACAAGAGGGGCAAGACATTTCCGATAATTTTGTACGTCTTCATATAAGGGCTGACAGCAACGACGAAAATGCGCAGAAAATAAAACTTCAAGTCAGGGACTATGTACTTAAAAAAACAAAGGGTCTGTTTGTAAATGTAAATTCCGTTGATGACGCAAAAAAAGTGATTTCAGAGAATCTTGGAGTATTTGAGCAGACAGCAAACGAAGCATTAAAACAAGCGGGTGTTGATTACAAGGCACACGCTGTATTCGGGAAAAATTTCTTCCCAACTAGAGAATATAACAATTTTACACTCCCAGCAGGTAAATATGATTCGCTTATTATAAATCTGGGAAGCGGAAAGGGAAAGAACTGGTGGTGCGTGATCTACCCGACTCTTTGCTACAGCGGTTCGGATGTTTCTATCAAAGACAAAGATAAAGTTCAAGGATCACTGTCTGATGAAGAGTATGGACTTATAACTGGATCTGACGGTGAAAAGACTGTCGTCAAATTCAAAATACTTGAATGGTTTACTGATATAAAAGAGTACTTTTCAGATCAAGATAAGTAAAATATAATAAAAAACAATGAATTATGTAAACCTCCTGGTTGCTACAACCCGGAGGTTTTTATGTGTAACAATTAAAAAAAATTTATAGAAGGTTTCAGATTTTCTTTGAAAAACTCGATATTTATGGTATACTTTATGCTCTAATCTTAGAATAGTAAAATTATAGGGGGATGAAGATGAAAAAATTATACGAAAGAAATGGAGTTTTACACTCTCTTGTCTGGCTTGCCTTTTATCTTGTACTTAACACGATCACCGGAAATATCGCAGGCTTCATGAATGTTTATTCCGAAATGATCAGCGCTGTCCCGAACCTTTTTCTAGCTGCAATATGCTTCATTTATCTAAAAAGAACAGGTATTGCAAAAGAGATAGGGCTTTTAACTAAACCAAATGAAAAAACGGCGGTTATGCTATATTATATTCCTCTGCTAATAGTACCGTTTTTGAATTTGATTTACGGGATAAACACATCACTGTCTTTTAAAAAGGTTTTTGCATTTTTTGCAATGTATGTTGCAGTGGGATTTATGGAGGAGATCATCTTCCGCGGACTCATGTTTAGGGCGCTTAACAAGAAATGGAACCGCTACATAGTAGTTATATTCATAAGCTTAACATTTGCAATTGGACACATAGTGAGCATGGTGGCTGTCGCACAGACAGGCGAGGATACCGTTCTGCAGATAATAAACGCCTTTATAGTGGGCTTTTTATTTATGACAGTTATCCTTGCAAGCGGAAATCTGACACTCTGCATTATTGCCCATATCCTCTACAACTTCTTAGCGAATATTTCACTTGTCGGTTACACGCATGTTGAAATAATCTATATAACGGCAGTAATAACGGCTCTGTATTTTATATATCTTGTTTTTGCTTCGAAAAATATAAAAAATTATTTTGCAGCCTA
>JAUZPM010000062.1 GCA_030705925.1 Bacillota bacterium | reverse complement strand
TTTCAAGCGTAAGGCTTACCCCTTTAAGTATCTAATTTTTGTTTTGACCGGTGGTATAGCTCTTTTTCAAATTCTTAACCGTAATAAACATACCTATTGTCCCATCCCTCTTTTTAATAATGAAACCATGTTATTCAAAAGACTTTCCATCTCAATGGTCTGATCTTCCGTGGGCTCATTCTTGAATTCGCTAACTTTTGCCATAATCTCCATAGAGAATTTTTCCGTTACTCCCTGAAAAAAGAGCAGAAGGGTTTTGTCGTCTAAGTCATCGCGGATCGTTCCTCTTTTTTTGCCGTTGGCAATAAGCTTTAGCTCATATTCCTCGCCAATTCGGTATAACTCATTGTTTGCTTCCTGAACTAATACACCATACTTACCCGAGGAGACGGCCATTGAAAACGAAACCAGCAAAGGCTCTTTTTTTATTAATTCAAAACGTTCACGATTTCCTGAAAGAAAGTAGTCGTATACGTCCATGTCCTTAAGAGGGGTTTGCCTATCGATAATTCTCATAAAATATTCCAATGACCATGTGATGGAATATAAAAACAACTCTTTTTTATCGTCAAAATATTGATAAATGCTTCCTTTAGCGACTCCGGCGTTTTGTGCAATTACTTCGATTTTTGATTTCTCAAATCCATGTGCCTGAAATTCTTCGATAGCTGCTCTCATGATTCTTTCCTGCTTATCGTCGTCAAGACGGTTAAAAGTTCTTTTTGGCAATTTTTATGCCCTCCAATTACAATATGACTCACTGGTCACATTATATGACTAGCAGGTCACATTGTCAATAGGTTAATATAAGATTTTAATATTCCGGAATCTACAGGGTAATTTTGCAGAAAAAAAGCCTGTATCAAAATAGCATTTTACTATTTTGATACAGGCTATGTTAGCATTCAGGCTTAAAAAATGAATGTTAATGCGAATTTATGACAACCTGTTTTTAAAATCATCATAAATAAATGTATGCAGAATCTTACAATTTTTTTCTCTGTCACATAAAGCGATGGAGGGCAGCGGCATACCGTTGAAAGTATTGTTTTTCACCATTGAGTAAATAGCCATATCGCCGAAAATCAACCGGTCTCCAGCACCGAGCGGTTTATCAAAGGAATAATCGCCGATAATATCGCCTGCAAGGCAGGTCGGGCCACCTAAACGGTATGTGTACTCTTTTTCGTTTGGCAGGCCTGATTCAAGAACAGGAGGGCGGTAGGGCATTTCCAGTACATCAGGCATATGGCAGGCAGCTGAGGTGTCGAGTATCGCAATATCTATTCCATTGTGCAAAGTATCAATTACAGTAGTCACTAAAAATCCCGCGTTTAAAGCTATAGCTTCTCCGGGCTCAAGATAAACTTCTACGCCGTATTTTTCCTGTATCCTAGTAATGCACTTTTCAAGAGCAGCTATGTTATATCCGGGTCTGGTTATATGATGACCGCCTCCAAAGTTCAGCCATTTCATCTGAGGCAGAAACGTTCCAAACCGCTCTTCTACGGCTTCAACCGTTTTAATCAGTGCATCAGAGTCCTGTTCGCAGAGGGTATGAAAATGAAGGCCGGAGACACCCTCAAGTAATTCTGGTTTAAAGTTTTCACGTGTGACTCCGAGACGGGAACCGGGGGCGCAAGGGTCATAAATGGCATGTCCATCCTGTGTTGAAAATTCAGGGTTGATCCTAAGCCCGATTCTTTTTCCAGCATTAAGCACCAGGCCTTTAAACTTTTCAAGCTGTGAAAACGAGTTAAAAACAATGTGGTCGCAAAGCGATATTATTTCATCAAAATTCTCGTCACGGTAGGCAGGGGAGAATATGTGGTTTTCTTTACCCATTTCGTCATGCCCGAGCCTTGCCTCGTATAGACCGCTTGCCGCAGTTCCGCTTAGATATTTACCGATAAGAGGATACAGCGCGTACATTGAAAACGCTTTTTGTGCGAGCAGAATGCGGCAACCGGTGCGATCCATAACACCGCGGAGAATCTTTAGATTTTTTTCAATAAGCGTTTCATCAACAACGTAGCATGGGGTGGGCAACTGATCTATCCTCATATCAGTCAACCAGCTCTGGGGCAAAGCTTTCTTTCCAGGGCAGACCCCACTTGTTAAGTTCATCCATAAAGGGATCGGGATCAAATTCTTCAATATTGTGGACGCCGGGCTTATTCCATGTCCCGGTCATTATCATCATAGCGCCTATCATTGCGGGGACGCCGGTTGTATAAGAAATCGCCTGTGAGCCAAGTTCGCGATAGCATTCCTGATGATCGCAGACGTTGTAAACGTAATACGTCTTTTCTATACCGTCTTTTTTGCCTCGGAAGATGCAGCCGATGTTTGTCTTGCCTTTTGTGCGCGGGCCGAGAGTTGCAGGATCTGGCAGAACTGACTTTAAAAACTGAAGCGGAACGATTTGTTTTCCTTCGTAGGTTATGGGTTCGATGGACGTCATTCCTACATCTTGAAGACAGCGAAGGTGGTTAAGATAGCTTTCGCCAAACGTCATAAAGAACCGTATGCGTTTAATGCCCGGCATATTTAATGCAAGGGATTCAAGTTCTTCATGGTGGAGAAGATACATCTTCTTTTCACCGACTTCCGGGAAATCATAGGTTCTTGCAATTTCCATAGGCTCTGTTTCAATCCATTTGCCGTTCTCCCAGTAACTGCCGTTTGCAGAAACTTCACGGATATTGATTTCCGGGTTGAAGTTTGTAGCAAACGGATAGCCATGATCGCCGGCATTGCAGTCGAGGATATCGATATAATTGATCTCGTCAAAATAGTGCTTAAGCGCATATGCAGAAAACACACCGGTAACACCCGGGTCAAAGCCGCTTCCGAGAAGTGCTGTGATTCCTGCTTTTTTAAAACGTTCATTATATGCCCATTGCCATTTATACTCAAACTTAGGCGTATCCTCAGGTTCATAATTTGCCGTATCGACATAGCTGGTTTTTGTTGCAAGGCAGGCATCCATAATGGTCAGATCCTGATAAGGCAAAGCCAGATTTAGTACAACATCAGGCTTTTCCCTTTAATAAGCGAAACCAAAGCGTCTACGTCATTGGCATCCACTTCGGCAGTTGTTATTTTTGTTTTGCTGGCGGATAATTTATTTTTTAATTCATTACATTTAGATATTGTACGGCTGGCAATGCAGATCTCGTTAAAAACGCTGTTGTTTTGACAGCATTTTTGGATAGCCACACTGGCAACACCGCCGCATCCGATTATAAGTGCTTTTCCCATTTCACTTTACCCCTTTACTATCTTTGATTTTACAATATAAAAAACGCAGATGATAAGCGGCCACTCATCACTTGCGTTTAGAAACCATCAGTATTTTGCAAACAAAAACAATAAATATGTTTTTATCAATCAAAATAAGGACTTTCAGAGTCTATATAGCAAAAAATTACTTTTACTACTCTTATTGACCGTTTCACAAGTTGAATGTGCGATGCCGCACCGGTTATAAGTAACCAACTTATAAAATTTGAGCTTTTAACTCAATCAATAAGGCAACGGAAGTTGCCATTCGGCATTCGACCCGGCTTGTCCGTAAGCCTTAGCTTTTCTAAAAAAGCGGTCAAAATTTTTGCTTTCAAAACTCTGTATAAAACTTTGTTTTGTGGAATTCTCAATTAATTATATTGTTGTATGCTTAAAAAGTCAAGATTAATTTGAAAAGGCAGAATATTGTCAGCGTTCCTCATTTTCTATAATTTCTTAGCGTTTCTTTCATACTATCACTTAGCTGTGTTGTAACCTCCACAGAAAACACTTTACCCGTCGGCTTATGTTTAACTGTAGCTGTCAGGTGGTAGGTGTTTCCGCCTAAATTTTTTGCGCCCGAGTTGAGAAGTTCATATTCATTCAAGTGTGATTTCATATATTCAATAGAAGAAATTGATGAGTCATCAGAGGCGGTGTTGGTTTTTTCCGTTTTCGCAGCCGGCGTTGAATTTGGAGCGGATGCAGTTTTACCCGCAGAAGACGCTGATGTCCCGGCGGGTGTGTTATCTTTTTTTTGCGATGTATCAGCAGATGGTGAATCTGCATTCTGACCGGCATCGGTTACAGTTATTGAGTCCATTATATTTTTAACCTCGTCAGGGTGCGTGACCGCTTCTTTTATTACGGAGTTTACAACCTTTGACTTATCGTCACCTAATGAACTTATTTTAGTTTGAAGATAATAATAAGCACCGCCTCCGGCAACTGCCAGCACTAATATCGGTGTAAGTATGAACCATAAAACCTTTTTCTTCATAACATCCTCTTGATTTGTTTATTATATCAATATAATTATATCTCAACGCTTTGAGTAAATAAACTTAATTTATAAAATATGCATCAATTAAAATTCGGATATAGCTTATGCTCATTTAAGCCGCTGGTTATTTGAAAAAAAATCCTTCCATGGATCACTGGCATCAATTCTTTTCAGTGCGTCTGACATATTTACGCCGTCGGGAGTCACCGAATCGAGTTCGTTCCATGAGATAGGCATGGAAACAAAAGCACCTTTTCTTGCCCTGATGGAGTAGGGGGCAATACTTGTAGCGCCCCTGCCGTTTCGAATCCAATCAATGAAAATCTTGTTTGACCGCTTATTTTTTCTTACATTGCTTGTATAACGATCAGGCCACTGCTGTTCCATTATTTCGGCAATACGCTTTGCAAAACTGTAAAACGTATCCCAAGATGCAGCCGGCTTGAAAGGTACGACCACGTGATAGCCTTTGCCGCCGCTTGTCTTAAGATACGAGTTGAGCGAAAGCTGGTCAAGGATACTTTTTACATCCCTCACGCCCTGCCGCACCCTTGCAAGCTCCATTCCCTCATCTGGATCCAGATCGAATACCATCATATCGGGCTTTTCGAGGTCTTCTGCGCGGCTGCCCCATGTATGAAATTCCAATGTTCCCATCTGTGCCTCATAAATAAGCCCGGACGGATTATCAATATAGAAATACTCTTCCTGTTCTCCGCTGCTGTTCAAAACCGACACTGTGACGATTCCCTTATTACTGGGACCGGGGTGCTTTTTAAAGAAACAGGACTGGGATATTCCCTTAGGACACCGCACAATACTAAGAATTCTGTAACCTACATAAGGCAACATGTGGTCTGCAACCTTGGAATAATAATCCACAATATCCGCTTTTGTGATTTTAGGGTCATCAAACATAACCTTATCCGGACTTGTAATTTTAATTCCATTAATTAAAATACTATCGCCTGTTGCTTTCATTGGTTTCTCCATATCTTTAGAGGATTGTTTCTCTTTCGGCTTTTCATCTATTTCGTCATCCGAATTTTCTTTTTTTATATCCCTAGGGTTCTTGTCAGTTCGAAGCCCCTTAAAGCTTGCCTGCCTTAGCAGATTTTCTTTGGTCCACTCAGCGAATTTGACTTCTGCAACAAGCACAGGTTCAAGCCATATGAATTTTTCATTACTCTTAGGCTTAGGCGCCTCTATGAAAGGAGCGAAGTTTATCTTGATGCGTTCAAATTTATCTTCGAGCTCTTTCATGCTGCGTTCGGTCAGACCCGTTCCGGCACGACCGGCATAGATCAGCTCATTTTCTTCATAGATACCAAGGAGAAGCGAGCTTACGCCGCTTGTTTTTTTATCTGATAGAGTATATCCTCCAATGACAAATTCCTGTCTTTTATCGCACTTGAGTTTTATCCAATCGCCGTTTCTTGTTCCGCTGTATACAGAATCTGCTTTTTTTCCTACGATCCCCTCCATATTAGCGTTACAGGCGGCAAGATAGCTTTCCTTGCCGTTTCCTATGACATGCTGGCTATAGTAAAGGTTTTTAGGTGAATTTTTCATAAGGGCTTCAAGCTTTTGCTTTCTTTCAACCAAGGGGCTTCCTCTTAAATCTGCGCCATCCAGCGCCAGAAGGTCGAAAATGATATAAGTAAGATTTTGACCCTTCGGATTTTTCATATAGTTTTGCAGAGCCTGAAAATCCGTCTTGCCTTCCGCATCCGTGATCACCATTTCCCCGTCCAGAACCATAGCTCTTCCTGCCGCCCAATCGGCAAGGGAAACAGCGACGTCTTGAAATCTCTTTGTATAGTCATTGTCATTCCTGGTTAGAAGCTTTACATTGTTGGCCTCTACATATGCTAAAATCCTGTAGCCGTCGTACTTAAGCTCATAGAGCCAATCTTCATCATCTGGAATTGTATTTACTAGTTTGGCAAGCTGTACATCTGTCTTTAAAAAAGGATTTCGAGTAGTTTTTTCAGCTTTTCCTTCTTCAATTTCCACCATGCTGCGTCCGGTTCTGATGCTTTCGGTATATTCAGAAATCACATCCTCTGTTTTGGTGTAATCATCTTTTTCTTTTAGTAAGAGCCAATTATTCTTATCCTCGCCCGCTTTAGCTTTGAGTCGAATCAAAGCCCATTTTCCCTTAAGTCTTCTCCCTTTTAGAATAAACTTAAGCGAACCTTCGCTGAGACCTTTATTTACATCAACCTGTGGCTCCCAGTAGCCCTCATCCCAAAGCATTACAACCCCGCCGCCATATTCGCCTTTTGGAATAGTCCCTTCAAAGTTTCTGTATTCTAGGGGATGATCTTCAACTTGTACGGCTAGTCTTTTGTCACGGGTATTGTAGGAGGGACCTTTGGGAACCGCCCAGCTCAAAAGAGCTCCGTCCCATTCGAGACGAAGGTCATAGTGATCTCTTCGGGCTGAATGATGTTGGACGACAAACTTTAGATGTTCTTCGGGCTTTTCTGTTTTGCCTATTGGTTCGCTGGTCTTTTCAAAATTTCTTTTTTCGTTGTATTCTTCTAACTTTATAGTCATTTACATTACTCACTTTTTTGAATTCTGCAGCAAAGTTTCCGGTCATTATTATTAATATTTTACCTATATGGGCAAAATTTATCTAAAAATTAAAAAAATCTTTAGTCAAAAGTTGTTGACTAAAGATTTTTTATCGTTATGTGGATTTTGTTGTGGGGTTAGGGGAGTGAAACCATACTATTTTCTGCCGCTTTTTACTTTTAATCTTGACATAGCTCTTTGCAGCGCAGCACGAGAATTAATATATTCAACCTTGCTAAGCTGTCTTTGAAGTCTTTCTCTTGCTCTTTCCGCAGCTGCCAGTGCCCGGTTTTCATCGATTTCTTCCGGCCACTCTGCAGTATCCACAAATATAATAGTTTTGTCGTGTTCGATTTTCATAAAGCCTTCGGACGTATATGCCTCTAGCCATGTACCATCTTTCTTGATTTTTATGACACCGATCGAAACAGCTGCAACAAGCGGCATATGTCCGCTTAGAACGCCCATCTCGCCGTTTGGAGTAGTGAGAGTCAGCGTTTCTACATAATCAGAGTAAAAAGTTTTATTAGGTGTGATAATCTCTAAATATAAATTGTTAGCCATATTAATACCTACTACTACATAGTTTTAGCGGCATCATAAACCTCTTCGATAGTACCTTTCATGTAAAAGGCAGCCTCAGGAATATCATCCATTTTACCGTCGACAATTTCTTTAAAACCGCGTATAGTATCTTTTAGCGCAACATATTTACCCTCGTACCCGGTAAAGTTTGTGGCGACAAAGAATGGCTGAGACAGATATTTTTTAATCTTTCTTGCACGAAATACGATTTGTTTGTCTTCCTCAGTCAAATCATCCATACCCAAAATGGCGATAATATCCTGCAATTCTTTATACCTTTGAAGCACTTCCTGTACGCGGCGCGCAACCTCATAATGCTCCAAACCTAAGATTCTTGGGTCAAGCAATCTTGAGGTGGATTCAAGCGGATCAACTGCCGGGTAGATTCCTTCTTCAACAATCGCTCTTGATAAAACGGTGGTCGCATCAAGGTGAGCAAAAATTGTTGCAGGGGCAGGGTCAGTTAAATCGTCAGCAGGAACATAAACAGCCTGTACGGATGTTATAGAACCTTTTTTGGTAGATGCGATTCTTTCCTGCAGTGCACCAATATCAGTTGCAAGTGTTGGCTGATAACCAACAGCTGAAGGAATACGTCCTAAAAGCGCAGACACCTCTGAACCTGCCTGAATAAATCTGAAGATATTGTCAACGAACAATAAAACGTCCTGCTCCATTTTATCTCGGAAATATTCGGCAACTGTCAATCCGGTTAGTCCGACACGCATTCTTGCCCCGGGGGGTTCGTTCATTTGACCGAAAACCAAAGCGGTTTTTTCAATAACTCCGGATTCCGTCATATCATGCCACAGATCGTTGCCTTCACGTGATCTTTCGCCGACTCCGGTAAATACAGAATAACCGCCGTGTTCTGTTGCAATATTTCTGATTAATTCTTGAATCAGAACAGTTTTGCCGACTCCGGCTCCTCCAAACAGACCTATTTTACCGCCCTTTGCATATGGAGCTAGCAAGTCAATGACTTTAATTCCTGTCTCAAAAACTTCGGTCGCAGGCGTCTGTTCTTCAAAACTGGGAGCATCCCGGTGGATTGGCCAGTATTCTTCGGCAGTCAGTTCACCTTGCTTGTCTACAGCTTCTCCCAACACATTCATTACTCTGCCGAGAGTTCCTTTGCCGACAGGAATTTTAATCGGAGAACCCGTATCAACAGCGGGCAGGTTTCTGACAAGCCCTTCTGAGGTAGTCATTGACACGCATCTTACGGTGTTGTTGCCTAAATGCTGCATAACCTCAGCAGTAATTGTATTACCTTTATTATCGATCTTTATCGCGTTATATATTTTTGGCAGTTCACCGCTATCAAATCTGATATCGATAACAGGACCAATTACCTGAATTATATAACCTGTATTCATATAGCATTCGCTCCTTTGTTTTGCAGTATATGCCGTTAGCAATTACAGTGCTGAAGCGCCTCCGACAATTTCTGAAATTTCCTGCGTAATGGCAGCCTGCCTAGCTCTGTTATAGCTTAAGTTTAACTTACTAAGCATCTCATCTGCGTTTGTAGTCGCATTGTCCATGGCTGTCATTCTCGCGCTTTGCTCGCATGTAAATGCCTCAACTAATGCACTGTAAATGACACCTTTTATATATTTAGGAATAAGTACGTCAAATACCGCTTCAAGAGAGGGTTCATAGTTTATACTTCTGTCTATAACTAAGTTCTTATCATCTATTCCGAGTTCAGCTTTCAGTATACCAAGGCTTAGAGGAAGCAATCTGATAGCTTGAGGTATTAATCTTATAGAAGTATACATTCCGGTATAAGCAAGGTAGACTTCGTCAAGATCACCGTCTAGAAATTTTTTCAAGACGATTTTTGAAATCTCTTTAGCTCTTTTAACAGTCGGATTTTGAACTGGGTAATCAAAATCTTCATAGAGGTTAAAATTAGTCCTGCTGAAATAATTTTTACCCATGTAGCCAGCAACAAACAGCAGGGGATCTTCTGCGTCTTTTGCCATATCCTCTGCAAGTTTTATAATGTTATGGTTATAGCCGCCTGCCATCCCTTTATCGCCAGTTAATATGATTATACCTGTTTTCTTCTTTTCTTTGTTTCGGCCCTCTTCAAAATAAACATTTGAACGTCCTAATCCTTCACTGTGAGCAAGTATTTCAGCAATTGTAGTTTCAACTTTGTTGAAATACGGTTTGGTTTGCTCAAGCTGCTGTTTAGCTCTTTTAAGCTTAGATGCAGAAATAAGTTTCATTGCTTTTGTAATCTGCTGCGTTTCTTTGATGCTTTTGATTCTTGATTTTATTTCACGCATTCCTGCCATTGTTATATATCACCACCGTAACAGGCATAAAAGCATTAAGCTATAGTTGTCTTAAACTCTTTTATTGCCTGATTTAAAAGTTCTTCCATATCAGAACTTAAGGCCTTAGTATCACTGATTGATTTGAATATTTGAGGATATTTTTCCTTTATATATTCCAAAGCATCGTGGTTAAACTTTTTTACTTTATTGACCGGTATATCCAGCAGATATTCATTGATTGCAATATAAAGCAGAACAACTTGATCCTCAACTGCTAGTGGGGAGTATTGATCCTGCTTTAATGTCTCAAGAAGACGTTCGCCCTGTAACAGTTTACTTCTTGTCGCCTGATCAAGATCAGAACCAAACTGTGAAAAGACAGCCAGTTCTCGATATTGTGCCAAATTAACTCTAAGTGGACTGGCTATTTTTTTCATAGCTTTTATCTGTGCAGAACCGCCGACTCTTGATACTGAAATACCAACGTTGATTGCAGGACGCTGTCCGGAATAAAATAGCTCAGATTCCAAAAAGATCTGACCGTCGGTAATAGAAATAACGTTTGTAGGGATATATGCGGATACATCGCCGGCCTGTGTTTCAATGATAGGCAGCGCTGTAATAGACCCGCCGCCTAATTCATCGGAAAGTTTTGCGGCACGTTCAAGAAGTCTGGAATGAAGATAGAAGACGTCTCCCGGGAAAGCTTCTCTGCCCGGAGCCCTTTTCAATAATAATGACATTGCACGGTAAGCAACGGCATGTTTTGAAAGGTCGTCATAGACTATAAGCACGTCTTTATGTTCTTCAAACATGAAATATTCAGCCATAGCGCATCCGGCATATGGCGCTATATATTGAACCGTTGATAAATCATTAGCTGTTGATGATACAATAATAGAGTACTCCATTGCGCCAAATTCCTGAAGCGTATTATAAATACCCGCAACAGTAGATGCCTTTTGCCCAATGGCAACATAAATACAAATCACATCTTTGCCCTTTTGGTTAATGATTGTATCGATTGCTATTGCAGTTTTACCGGTTTGCCTGTCTCCGATAATTAGTTCACGCTGACCTCTGCCGATCGGAGTCATTGCATCAATTGCCATGATTCCAGTCTGCATAGGGGTATCGACAGATTTTCTATCAATAACGCCTGGCGCTAGAAATTCTATAGGTCTGGATTTATCGGTTATCAAACTGCCTTTGCCGTCTATTGGCTTGCCGAGAGGATTAACAACACGTCCGATAAGAGGGGAACCAACCGGGACTTCAACGGTTTTTCCGGTACTTTTAACTAAAGATCCCTCTTTGATATCCATTTCAGAGCCAAGCAAGACGCATCCAACGTTTTCTTCCTCCAGGTTCATTGCCATTCCGTAAATACCATTTTCGAATTCCAGCAATTCGCCATACATGCAATCGCTAAGCCCGTATACTCTAGCAATGCCATCTCCAACGCTTAGTACATACCCGACGTTTTTCTCTACGACTTCGTTTTGGTAATTTTCAATCTGCTGTTTAATAACAGCACTTATTTCTTCTGGTTTTAAAATCATAGTGTTCACCATACCCTGTTCATTGTGCATCTACATACTCATTGATGATCTTAATCTTCGTAAACTTTCTTTTAAGCTGGCATCATAAAGTTTATCGCCAATTGCGACCTTAATACCGCCTAGCAATGTTTTATCGTTTACCAAGGTTACTTTTACATCAGCAGAGTTATAAAGCTTTTTGTACTTTTCACTTACTAAATCGACATACTTCTGGTCTAACGGGATTGCTGATGTTATGGTGATACTCAGTATGTTCTTTTCTTTATCGAAAATTTTTATAAACTCTTCAAATATCTCCGGCAAATATTTTATACGGTTTTTGTCGAGCAATAACATCAGAAAATTTAAAGTATTTGTACCTATATTACTTTGAAAGACTCTTATCAGGTTCTTTTTATAATTTTTGCTTATTTTGGGGTCTAATATAAAGTTCTGAAACGTTTTTTCAGATTTATAAATATCGGTAACGGCAGTCAACTCGTCTTTATATGTTTCCAAAGCATTTTCCTGCTTAGCTAAGTCGAAAAATGCCTTTGCATACTGACGGCAAACAAGCGACATTATGCGGCACCTTCTTCACCCAAAAATTTTTTAATAATTTTCAAATTCTTGGCTGAGTCCACGTCCGATTCAATCACTTTTGAAGCGGCGCCGATTGTAAGATCTACAACCTGATTATAAACTTCTTTCAGCATTTGCTCACGCTCATGCTCTATTTCTTCTCTTGCTTTCTGCATAATAAAACTTGCTTCTTGATTTGCTTTTGCAATAATCTCATCAGAAATTCGATTACTCTTTTCAGTTGCATCCGCAATAATTTTTTCACCGACAAGTTTAGCATCACTTAATTGATTTTCATATTTAAGTTTAAGATCATTTGCCTCAGCCTCTTGTTTTTGTGCTTCTTCTATGGAATCTCTAATAGATTGAGTACGTTTTTCCATAAAACTGGTGACGGGCTTAAACAAAATTTTTCTTAATACAACATAAAGAATGATTAAATTTAGTGCTACCAAGATAAAATTATACGCATTCAAACTTTCCAACATGGATATCACCTCTTTTTAAGGTATTCTGCCGGCAAATTAACCGTTATCATATTTTATAAACCGGTTGTTACATTTTACCGATCAACATAATAGCGATAACAAAGCCAAAGATAGCCGTTACTTCTGACAGTGTTGCGAAGATCAAGCCGGTTGACATGATTTTGCCGGATGCTTCAGGGTTTCTTGCAACACCTTCCGATGCTTTTCCAGATGCAATACCTAAACCAATTCCAGCACCTAAACCTGCTAACATTGCAATTCCTGCTCCTATCGCAATAATTCCACTCATAATTGTTTCCTCCTATTCAATAACTTCTGA
>JAUZPM010000061.1 GCA_030705925.1 Bacillota bacterium | reverse complement strand
TTATCATTTCCTGAACGGCGGCGCCGATGATGAATATCACCCATGAGATATACCAGATGCCGAATGCAAAGCTGATTATGAAGTAGAGCGCAAGGGTCAGGCTCCAGACTGCGGAGAGTATTGATTTTCTCGAATTGTAATTTACGTCTTTGTTTGATTTCCACTCTTTGAATTCCTCGACCATCGTATCGTCAGTCTTGATGTATCTGGGTTTCGACATAGAGTTATAAATGAGAAGCCATGTCGCTACACCGGCGATCGTAAACATGATAATGCCTGTTATTCCATCCGGCAGGTTTAACAGTTCGCTTGATGTGATTGCCGCGATTAGGCTTACAAAATATAAAAACACAGCAGTTGAAACTAATGCCGCTGAACGTTTGTGGTATTTTAGGTCGGCCTCTCTGTCATAAAAGGGTTTTTCTTCAAGTCCCCTTAAAAGTTCGTCGATATCCCCTATGCTCGCAGCGGCTATGTTGAATGCCGCTTCCTCAGTTTTGCCTTCCGCCAAAAGGTCTCTGTATTTTTCAGTAAGATTTGCAATCATTTCTTCTTTTAGTTCATAGGCTTTGCGGGTTTTGGGCGCGTTTTCAAAAAGATGCTCTACATGCTCTCTGAGTTTTTGTTCCATTACTATTACCCCCGATTATAATAATTTATCAATTAGGATCTTGGCGTTTTCCCATTCGGATTTGTTGAGCTTGTAGACCTCACGCCCTATGTCTGTTATGGAATAATAACGCCTTCTTGCGCCGGTGCTCTCGTCTCCCCAGTAGGATGAGATATATCCCGCTGTCTCCAGCCGCCGGAATGCTGTGTAAAGAGTCGCCTCTTTGAGTTCATACTTGTTTTCTGTTTTTTCCTGAATCGATTTGTTGATTTCATAGCCATAACTATCTTTATTCAAGAGCTGTGCCAAAATGATAGTATCAGTATGACCCCGTATCAAATCTGATGTTATTGACACCTGATCGCCTCCTGATTTGAATTTCTAAGTATATAATATGCAAATATACCTCGCCTGTCAAGGTATATTTGAAAATAAGTTATAAAAAAAAGTGAGGTTTTTATCCCTCACTTGAATTTACTGCTCCTGAAGATGATTCATTCCGGCATAAACGCCGCCCAAAGCCATCAATTCATCATGCGTTCCGCATTCGGCGATTGCGCCGCTGTCCATAACGATTATCTTGTCAGCCTTGCGGATAGTGGACAGGCGGTGTGCAATGACTATCGTGGTTCTTCCATTCATAACGGTGTCCATTGCTTCCTGTATGAGCCGTTCGGTGTAAACGTCTACCGAAGCTGTCGCCTCGTCAAGGACGAGGATAGGCTTGTCACGAAGCACCGCACGTGCGATTGAAAGACGCTGTTTCTGACCGCCCGAAAGTTTTACACCTCTTTCACCGATGAAGGTGTCATAACCGTTTTCAAGACCTTCAATGAATTCATGTGCATTTGCGACCTTTGCCGCGGCAATGATCTCATCCATTGTCGCGCCAGGCTTTCCGTATGCGATATTGTCGGCGACAGAACCGTGGAATAAAAACACATCCTGAAGCACAACGCTGATACTGTCACGGAGACTGCTTAAAGTAAGGTCACGAACATCTTTCCCGTCGATAAGTATTTCGCCCGACTGCGGATCGTAAAATCTGTTCAAAAGGGAAATCATCGTCGTCTTTCCGACGCCCGTCTGCCCCACGAGAGCGACCATCTGCCCCGGCTTTATCTCAAGACTTACATCTTTTAATACCGGCGTTTCGTTATATCCGAATGTTACGCCACGGTATTCTATATGTCCGGCGGGATTTTTAAGCGGTTTCGCACCCTTTTTCTCTTTTACATCCGGCTCTGTGTCAAGCACCTCGAAAATGCGCTCGGCACCGGCACCGGCATTTTGAAGATCCTCCATGATGCGGGCAAGCGTTGAGATCGGCTGATAAAAAATGCTTAAGTATAATATGACTGTAATTATGTCGGAGAGCGGTATGCCGCCCTTTGACGCCAGATAACCGCCGTATCCTATTACAAAGACCGTGCCCATATTGCTCAGAAACTGTATAGTCGGATGATAGATTGCCGACAGCTTAAGCGCATGAACCTGCGTTTCAGCGTGTAACAGCGACGCCTCCTCCACATTCTCATATTCCCTATTCTGCTGATTGAAGACCTGTATCTCTTTTATGCCCGAAAGATTGTCCTGAAGGATGGCGTTGAGCTCACCCATCGCCTTTTGACCTTTTCTAAACTGCGGGCGGACCTTTTTGACAAACCAGCCCGAAGTAACAGCGAGAAATGGGATCGAAACAAGCGTCAAAAGCGCAAGCTTTACATTTATGCTAAACAGCATTATCGCAACGCCTGCGAAAATGATTATGTTAACGATAAGGTCGGGCACGGCATGGGCGATAAGCACCTCAAGCCCCGTCGTATCGCTTGTCACCCTGCTCATAAGCTGACCTGTCTGCTTATCCTGATAATATTTGAGCGAAAGCCTTTGAAAATGTCCGTAAATCTTTGTGCGCATGTCCGAAACGAAATGCCACGCCGCAAAATGGGTATAATAGCTTCGTATACCCTGGCAAATCGACTGCAAAAGATAAACTGCCGTAAGCATTATCGCAAGGCTAAGCGCCTTTTTCGCAAGTTCCGGATCCTGATGTTCTACAAGTGATGTGAGCTTTCTGACCACCTGTGGAGCATAAAGCTGTGCCGCTGTTCCTATGAAAACCGCAATGATGGATACGATGAGCCACCACCAATATTTTCTCGCCTCTCTCAGCATTCTGACTGCTAACTTCAAGTCTTATACCCCCTCTATTCCTATTATTATATAGAAATCGCGTTCAAAATTCAATGTAATTGACCTTTTTGGTTTTGTCCGCTATACTGTTTTTAGCTAATAATAACAGGAAAGGACAGCGCCGTGTTCTCAATATACGTTCTGAAAATCCCATATGACACCGACGGGCAGGCGGTTTTGCAAAAACTGGCTCCCTTTATATCAAAGCGTGCACGTGCGGCAAATCCGCGTGTCAAGCTGATGAGCGTATGCGGCGAGGCGCTTGCCCGGCACGCACTGTTTGAAAAATACAAAATTCCAACCGATACGGAGTTTTTATATAGCGATAACGGAAAGCCCTATCTAGACTGCGATGATTATTTTAACATCTCCCATTCCGGCGAACTTGCCGTCTGCGCTGTGGGAGACAAGAAAGTTGGCATTGATGTTGAGCGTTTAAGAACCGCCGATATGGCGCTTGCGAGGCGTTTTTTTTGTGAAAGTGAGATAAAATATCTGGACAGGCTTGACGGCACCGAAAAAAACAGCGAATTTACACGCATATGGACAATGAAGGAAAGCTATGTAAAATGCAGCGGCATGAGCATCGGCTCTATGCTTTCAAAAGTTGCGGTCGATACAAAAAACATGTCAGCCTATGACTTAAGCGGTGAAAAACTCCCCTATCATTTTTATCCGTACACATTCGAAAATTATTTTTTAACTATTTGCGAAAAAACGCTTGACTTTGACGTTGCGTCAACGTGTATGCTTTAGAAGAAGAAGGGATGAGTTAAGTGGATTACACGATAAGCGAGCTTTCTAAGCTTGCAGGGGTCAGCACCCGCACCCTGAGATATTATGACGAGATCGGGCTTTTAAAGCCGTCTGGAGTAAGACCGTCAGGCTATCGCATATACGGTCAGCGTGAAGTGGAGCTGCTGCAGCAGATACTGCTTTACCGTGAACTCGAAATGCCGCTTTCAGACATCAAAGATATTATTGCTGACAGTGATTTTGATTTTCGCAGAGCGCTTTTGAGCCACCAAAGCGAGCTTAAAGCAAGAAAACGCCATATCGACGCCCTTCTTTATAACGTTGAAAAAACACTGAAAGATCTAGAGGGTGAGAGGAAAATGTCAAACAAAGAACGTTTCAATGAATTTGCTGAAAAAGCAATTAAAGAAAATGAAGAAAAGTATGGTAAGGAAATCCGCGAGAAATACGGCGACGATGTCGTTGACGCCTCCAACGAAAGGCTTCGCAAAATGACGGGAGACGAGTGGAAGGCATCCGAAAAGCTGGGTGTCGACGTAAACTCGGCGCTTGCAGGCGCAATGGATACCGGCGACCCGGCTTCAAAAGAGGCACAGGATGCGATAAAGCTTCACAGAGAGTGGCTGTCGCATTTCGGAGATTATTCCGACGAGGCGTATCTTGGACTTACGCAGATGTATGTGAACGATCCGCGCTTTACCGCTTATTATGACGCAGTTCGCCCCGGACTTGCCGTATTTCTTCGTGGCGCGGCTAAGATTTCGGTCGGGAAGTAATGCCAGCTGACAGACGCTCTAAAAAGGCAGGCAGACAAAGAACAGGCGCTCGTCGCTGTATGCGGATACAGCAGGGCGCCTGTTCTGATGTAAGCAAAAGTGCCCCCGGTATGGGACAGTAGAGCCGTTTTGTGTTTACAAACCGTAACCTGTAGACGTGTGAGATATTGCATGCGTCTATTTTTAATTTGTTTAAAAATTATATAAAATCCTGCAACAAATTAAATTTTTAAACGTGTAATATATAGATTATAATTAATTTACTTAAAGGTGAACAAAATGCAGGACTTTATAATAAGCATTACAAATCAATTTGGATATATAGGCATTTTGCTGTTAGTGGCGATTGAAAATATTTTTCCTCCTATTCCCTCAGAAGTAATACTGACTTTCGGCGGATTTATGACCACATACACGTCAATGAACATCTATCTCGTCATACTTTCAGCCACACTGGGTTCTGTTCTGGGAGCTTTGATACTTTACGGCATCGGCAGATGGATCACACCCCAAAAACTATCGCATATTATCGACGGCAGATTTGGCAGAATATCCCGTATCAAAAAAAGCGACCTTAATAAAGCTTCAGCCTGGTTTGCATCAAAAGGCAATTCTGCTGTTTTTATATGCCGTTTTATCCCGTTAGTCAGAAGCTTGATTTCAATCCCGGCAGGCATTGCTAAATTCGACCTCAAAAAGTTCGTTTTGCTTACTGCCGCAGGAACATTGATCTGGAATGCGGTTCTAGTTTCTTTAGGTGCGATTGCAGGTTCATCGTGGGGAAAAATTGTGAGCTATTTTAAAATCTATTCTATTTTAGCCGTTGCCCTGCTTTCGATTCCGGTGGTCATTTTAGGCGTGATATTTTATAGAAGAAGAATATCAAAGCATCAATCCGTTATTCTTCTTAAAAGCAGGAAGGAGTGAGACCTTGAATGAAGTATTACAATTAAAGCAGGCGCAAAACGGCAATAAAGAAGCTTTTAAAAGTTTGATTTCGTTTTATTATCCCTTTATCTCAAAGTACCTGCTGAATTTGACCGGCAGCCCTCAGCTTTGCGAAGATCTCACACAAGAGACTTTAATAAGAATCATTCGCAGTATCGATGAGTTTGACATCGGGGGTCCCGCCTCCTTCTCTACTTATACGATATCAATTGCAAAACATCTTTATTTTGACTACTTGCGAAAAAACAAACAGTTGACCAGCTTAGATGAAGAAATCCCGTCAAAGGCTAATATCGCGGACGATATTCTAAATAAAATGCAGATTGAAGAAATCATACATTTAATTGAAACTCTGCCTGAACAGCAGGCGATACCCATTCGTCTGAAATATTTTGAGCAGCTTACTTTAAAAGAAATCGCTGAAAAGTTAAGCTGTGAACCTAATACAATAAAGAGCAGGATACATAACGGAATAGTTAAACTTCGTAAGCGATTGAAAGGGGGAGATTGAATATGGATAATGAATCAGATATGCTTGTGCGGCTCGACGAAGAAATTGAAAAGAAATGCGCTGAATTAAGGCGCAAAAGGGCGGAACAACTGTTTCAAAAACTTTTTACGGTATCATGTGTTTTATTTCTGATCGTTCCGGTTCTGCTCGCTTTTACAGGTGTAAGCATCTTTACGGCATGTTTACCGACTGTCATTTACATGACGACTAGTCTGATTTTTCTTACTCCAATTTTGATAAGTAATAATTTGGGAGGCGTTCAAAAATGAAAAAATTTGATGATTACGTTGCAAAATTGAATTTTAAAAAAGTTGCGCTAACTTACATAATAGCCGCTGTTGTGCTAGGGTTGTTATCGATAGCCTTTTTAGGTTTTGCATTTAAAGATAGGCTCACTTTCGAACATGATTTCAATAAAATAAGCGAAAAGGTAGACACCGTTCAAAACATAAATTATCTGGAACAAGATATTAAAACAGCAGCGTCCAGGTCCAATGATATAGTTGACATACTAATACTTAATTCAGACAATAAAATAGTATATAGCGCAAAGAATTCTGACCTAAGCAAAATTGACCCGTTTGTTTTAAGAAAAGACAATGCAGATGGAAATCATAATTATTTTACACTGAATAAAAATTCAAATGTTTATTTTCAGTTAGACAGAAACGATAGACTGTATTCTGTCAGAAATACGATTTCAAGAGAAAAGCGATTTAAAAATGTATACCGCGGTAAGTTTTATGAAAGCAACATCAACACCAAAAAAATCTATGATCTATCGTATGCTATAAGCAGATCGGGCGGAAACAAAGTATATTTTATTCGCAATATAAAACCAGTTTCGCACGGTGAATTTTATTTAAAAGCTGTTGCCGCTTTAGCTACTTTGCTTTTTATGATATACTGGGTGCTTGTAGCGTTATGGGTTTATGCAGATGCTGAAAAGTCAAAGCTTAGCAAAGTCACCTGGGGAATCATCTGCCTTTTCACAAATCTTGCAGGACTTTTGGTATACATCATATACAAGCAGAATAATAAGACTTGTTATAAATGCAAAACTGTTCAAGATAAAAACAATACCTTCTGCGTCAATTGCGGCGAACGAATAGATAATACGTGTCAAAGTTGCGGCAAGCCTGTCCGGGCAAATGATATATTCTGCAGTAATTGCGGCGCTAAACTTAATAAAGAATAATATATTCAAAAAAGAAGCGCAAGCCGTAACGGCTTGCGCTTCTCTCTATATATTTTTATGCTATAACTGTTTCCTGCTGACTTTTGCGTGCCTCCGATTTGCTTTTAGCAAGGGACAAGATAATTGTCAGCGCCATGAAAACAAGGAGTATCGCAACAAGAATGCCGGCGTTGAACCATGCGTTGCCTTTGTCTATGCCGCTTATGACCTCTTTCAAAAGCCCGACAGAATAAGTCATCGGCATGTAAGGATAAAGGACATTGAAGAATTTAGGCACTGTCTCCATCGGGAATGTGCCTGCGCAGGAGGTAAGCTGTAATATCAGAAGAGCGAGCGACAAGAATTTTCCCAAGTCCTTCAAATATACGAGCAGCAGCTGGACGATCGAGATGAACACCATCGAAATCAAGCAGCATGACAGGTAGAACAGAATGTTATTTTTGACGGCAAGCCCAAGGCAGACCTTTGCGACAGTTCCGAGAACGATTGCCTGTGTGAAGCCAAGTAGCAGATAAATAAAGCTTCGGGCAAGCTTGTTTTCTGAATTTCTTGAGAGTATCTTAAAGCGATTATCGGCGTCAAGGAATATGCCGAAGAATATGATTATTGCGCCGACCCAAAGGGATAAAGACATGAAATATGGAGCGAAAGCGGTGCCGTAATTCGGGACGGGGTTAATGCTCTCGGATTTTATAGAGACAGGCTCTTTTGCAAAATCTCCGAGTCCGTCAAGGTTTTTAATCTGGTCGTTTGCGTCGGAAACAGATGTGTTTACGCCGTCTTTTGCTTCGTTTATGCCGTCCTTAAGGTCGTTCGTGCCATTATATAATGACTGTGCTCCACTGTGTATGTCGGAAGCCGCTGAGCCTAATTTGCCGGTCGCACTGTTTAGCTCGGATATGCCGCTGTAAAGCGATTTAGACCCGGAATCAAGTGCCGATGCGCCGGCTTTTGCCTGTGAAAGACCCTGCGACAGGTTCGCTAAAGCCGCTTTGAGCTGTGGAAGGCTGCCCGCCCCGTTTGCCAGGCTGTCTGCTCCGGCAGAAATCTGGGAAGACGCCGCTTTGAGCTGTGAGCTTGCGTTTTTGAGCGTTTCGATGCTCTGGGCATTTTTCGGATCGGACAGTTGTGTCATGAATGCTGAGAAATATGGATCTTTCATGATGTCAGGATTCAAAGTTGTGGCGTAGTTTTTAAGAAAATCTGAAGTTGCCGAAACAGTTGAAATCAGGCTGTCTACACCTGCGGTATACTGTGAAAGGCTGTCATTGAAAGTCTTTGCGCCAGCGGCAAGAGTTTTAGCGCCGTTTGAAAGTGCGTCTATGTTAGCTGTTCCGGCGGCAAGGGCGTCAGCGCCGCTTTTGAGCTTTGAAATGCCTTCATCGAGGGTCTGAGCGCCGCTTTCAAGCTTTGCCGAGCCATCTTTTACAGTTGAAACGCCGCTTTTATATTTATTAAAGCTGCTTGCAAACTCCGCTGTTCCATTTTTGAGTGTGCCGGCTCCGTCGCTCAGGTCGTTTGCGCCGTCTGACAGCTTATTCATGCCGTCCTGAAGATCGGCCATTTTATCGGGAACTTCGCGTATCTTATCTATAAGCGTATCGGTAAGCTCTTTATTGATGTTTGACCGTGTGGTTTCTTCCATTTGAACCACCGCGCGGTTTAAAATTTGGCTTGCAAGAAAGTTGCGTTTTTCATTTGCCGAATATGTAATCGTCGCCGGGTGTTTGTTTGCGCTGTCTGCCGAGGCAATAGAATCTGAGAAATCCTTCGGGATGACTATCATTGCGTAATAATCCTTGCCCTCTGTTCCCTTTTTTGCGCTATCCTCATCTGTGAATACGAACTTAAGGCTTGCGTCATCTTTAAGTCTGTCGCACATCTCATTTCCGAGGTTACGCGCCTTGCCGTTTATTTCAGCGCCGGTATCATTGTTGACCACCGCAACCGGAAGGGTTTGGAGCCTTGAATAGGGATCCCAGAACGCGCCGAGGTAAAAATAGCTGTACATAAGCGGAATAAGGATTACCCCTATTATGACACAGATTATCATCGTGTTTCGTTTTTTCATGTTCATTCTCCTTCGCAAATCATTAACGGCATCAAGTTTAGCATGGAGAAGCATAATTGTAATTAGACACATTTAATCCGTTGTCAAAAATAATTACACCTAAATAAAACTGTCGCATTTTACGACAAATCAACCGATTTGTCTATATGCACGCAAATTTTATAGGCTTACACTTTAACTGATGTCAGATAAAATAATATGCTGTGAGGGTACACGTCATGACTATAGAAAGGAAAATAAAAAGGGCGGCGCAAAGCGTCGCCGTAGATATTGCTTTAAAAAGGATGCGCCGCTCGCCTGAGCGCTGTGCAAGGAACCTTGTGGAACTCGGCTCTGCTTCATGTGCCCACAGGCTTTCACGAAGCGAATTTAAAGAGATATATGATAAACTGCTTGCGATATGCAGAGAGTCAGACGAAGAAGCCGCGCGTGAAATGTTCTTTATGACTTTTGCATGTAACGAATGACGGCAAATTTCTGCGTGTCGTAAACAAGGTTTTTCAACTGATCGGTTATGTATTCCGGCGTTTCTTTCATTCCTTTTCTCGCCCATGACAGGATTATGCCGACTATGCCGTATGAGTAAAACTCGGCAATGAAATCCCTTTCCTCCTCAGTCAGCGCCCCCTGCGGCGCGATTCTATCGATTATACCGCAAAACAGCTCTCTTGCGACGCTGAAAAGATAATCCTCAAATCCGTTTTGTCCCGATGCTTTTAGGGCATTTTGATAAAAATACGCCTCGTTTTTCATAACAGTCAGCATCTGCTGAACCCTTGTGCCCCACGTTTCAAATGTAAGATCGTTTGTAAGAAGCGCGATAGCTTCATTATAATATATCCAGTCGACAAGCTCGAATTTATCCTGAAAATGATAATAAAACGTCTGGCGGTTGAGCCCGCAGATTTCAGTGATATCGGCAATCGTTATTTTTTCAAAGCTTTTTTTCTTCATGAGCTCTTTAAGCCCGAAAGCAATCGCTTTTTTGGTTATCATTGAATCAGACATAATATCGCCTCTCAAACCTGCCGAGCGCAGGCTTTTTTTATAGAATAGTATACTGCACCGCAAGCGAGGTGAGCGCAAGCACGACCCAGCAGATAAAGCCGAGCAGAATGGGTTTTGTGCCGCTTTTAATAAGTTTAACGATATTGGTATTTAGCCCTATGCAGGACATCGCCATGACGATGACAAACTTCCCCGCCTGAGATAAAAACTTGCCTGAGCCGGCAGGCATCGGCAAAAACGTGTTTATCACGGAAGCCGCAACAAACCCCAAAACAAACCACGGGAATATTTTTGCGAAGCTGTATCCGCCCTTTTGACCGCTTAACTTCTTACGTGAAGTATAAAGCGCGAGAACCAGCGTCACAGGCACTATCATAAGCGTTCTGGTCAGCTTGACAATGACCGCGAGATTTCCCGCCGCACTGCTGAACGTGTACCCTGCCGCAACGACTGACGAGGTGTCGTTTACCGCCGTTCCCGCCCACATGCCGAAGGTCTGGTCGCTCATACCGGCAAGATGTCCGAGAAATGGGAACAGGAATGCCGCAATAACATTGAATAGGAATATAGTCGAAATCGACTGGGCGACTTCATCATCGTCCGCATTTATCACAGGCGCAGTTGCCGCAATCGCGGAGCCGCCGCAGATCGCTGTTCCGACGCCTATCAGCGTCTTGATATTCCCGTCCAGCTTTAAAAGCTTTCCCGCTATGTATGCCGTAACAAAAGCGGCTGTCAGAGTGAACGCCATAAGTATAAGCGTCTGGCTTCCGACTTTGAAGATATTGTACAGGTTCATATCAAAGCCGAGCAGGATTATCGAATATTGAAGCAGCTTTTTGCTTGTATATTTTACCCCGTCGTCAAACACTTTCGGTCTTTTCCAGAATGCCAGAAGCATTCCAAACAAAATGCCGAGCACGGGACTGCCGATTATCGGAAAAGCCTTGCCGATGAACCATGCGGGAACAGCAATGACGCCAGCCAGCAGTATTCCCGGAATTTTGTTTATTAGATTTTTCAAGATACTCCCTCCCATGCTGTCTAGTATAAACCATATTAAATAATTAGTAAATATCATTATTTAAAGCAAAATAATAATGAATTTACTAATTTTACGGAGAGTGTATTCTTGAAAAATGAGTTCAACAGACGTCATCTTGTCATAATGTCGCTTGGCAACATTATCGGGTCCGGCATATTCTTAGGCAGTTCGGCAGTCATTGCCGAGGCGGGGCCAAGCGCGTTTATCGCATTCTTCTTAGGCGGCATCATAATGGCGTTTGAGGTGATGTTCATAACAGAAATGTGCGTGATAAATCCCGCCCCCGGTGCGTTCAGGGTACATGCTTCTGAGGTTTTCGGCCCATGGATAGGTTTTGTGAACGGCTGGACATTCTGGCTTTGCGGCATTCTCGGACTTGCAAGCGAGGTCGCGGCGGCGGCTATATTTACACGTTTCTGGCTTCCAAGCGTTCCAATGTGGATATTCTGCATAATATATGCCCTTATCATGTGGGCTGTCAATTTAAATGATGTCAAGGGACTTAGCCGAATAGAATCCGCCCTTGCCTCCGTCAAAGTCATTGCGCTGGTGCTGTTTATACTATTCGGCTTTTTGACCCTGCTCGGTATATTTAAATTCGGCTCATTTCATATAAACAATCCGTTTGAATCTGTAAAAAGGCTTATGCCAAACGGCGTTAAAGGCATTTTTGCGTCAATGATCATGGTGATGTTCTCTTTTACGGGGACAGGAATAATCGGTCTTGCAATTTCCGAAACAAAAGAGCCTGAAAAAAACGCTCCTCCTGCAATAGCAATTATCACAGTTTCAGTCATACTGCTGTACACCCTCTCTGTTCTTTTTATTGTGCTTTTAACGCCGTGGAATTCGGTTTCATCAGACGCAAGCCCCTTTGTTGAGATATTAAAACGTCTCAGTATCCCCTATTCAGACAGTATCCTAAACTTTATCGTACTTACCGCCGCACTCTCAGGGCTCAATTCCGGCATGTACAGCTCGTCACGAATGCTTAGTTCCTTAAGTCATGACAGGCAGGCGCCAAAACTCTTTCAAAAGATGAGTAAAAACGGAGTGCCCGTTTACGCCCTCGGCATCACCAGCGCCGCACTGCTTTTAACCGCTGTGCTTTCCTACCTCTTTCCTTCAAAAGTTTTCGTGATACTCTCGACTTCAAGCGGTTTTCTTGCCATGTTCAACTGGCTGACGATTTCAGTGACCCATTATTTTTATAGAAAAAAGACGCTTAAGGAAAAACCGGAAAAACTTAAATATAAAGCTCCCGGATATCCCTACACGTCTTTTGTGGAGGCATTATTAATTGTACTGATTTTAGCGACATCCCCCCTGTACACAGGGCAGGTGTCGGGGCTGATAGGCGCAGTTTTATTCTTTTTTGGGCTGATCTATGTGTACTTTCTTCTTAAAAGGAACAGGATCGTAAAGTAACTATATCTTAGTGATTTCAACCTTTTTATATATTTCATCAACCGTTTTAGGCTCCGGCGGGTTTGTGCCTTCGGTCAGGCACGCGGCGGTTCCGAATGAGGCAGCTGTTCGCAAGATATCCTCAGGCGATTTCCCCTCTAAAGTCGCCTTTAAAAATCCCGCGAGACTCGAATCACCGGCACCGACCGTTGACTTAGTCT
>JAUZPM010000060.1 GCA_030705925.1 Bacillota bacterium | reverse complement strand
GATGCTTCATATCGGGAACATTGACGATATAGTTTCTACAGCTCAAAGCGGTGATCTTTCTAAGATTGATCTGCTGATAAGCGATATAACAAGTGAAGAAATGCCGACACTTAATCCTAATGTTACGGCTTCGAATTTCGGCAAGATAAGCGATCTTGCAACTAAAAACGATATGGCTTTAGGAATCATGAATCTTGTTTTTCAGACGATCGGAATGCTTGCTGTTTTTGCGACAAAGGCCGTTGGAAGCAAAAATGTAGTTTTAACAGGCTTTCTTGCCACGGTTCCACAGTCGGAGATGCTTTTCAGACAGCTTGAAGAAATGTTTGGAATTACATTCAAAACCCCCGATCATGCGGAGTTTGCGACAGCTATTGGCGCCGCACTATGCAATTACAAGAACTATCCGTTAACGGAAATTAAATAATTTATTACATATAGGAGAGATAATATGGCAAGCTACCTTGAATTGTCAAAGCCTGAGGCAGAGCGTTTATATGAAGAGGCTAAAAACAGTTATGAAAATTACAAAGCCATGAATTTAAGGCTTGATATGTCTAGGGGGAAACCCTCTTCAAAACAGCTAAGTATTACCGACGGCATCCTGACCGTTCTTAAAAGCGGGGAAGACTGCTATAATGAAAACGGATTTGACTGCCGCAACTACGGTCAGCTCGACGGCATTCCGGAAGCTAAAAAACTGTTCGGTGATATCATCGGCGCAAATGAAGATGAAATAATAATTGGTGGCAATTCAAGTTTGAATCTTATGTACGACGCACTTGCAAAAGGTATGACAAATGGTTTTTTCGAAAGCAGCCGCCCATGGGCAAAAGAGGATAAGATAAAGTTCTTATGTCCGGTTCCCGGATATGACAGGCATTTTACTGTCTGCGAATCGTTCGGCATTGAAATGATAAACGTTCCGATGCTTGAAGACGGACCCGATATGGATATGGTTGAGAAACTGACGGCATCTGATCCGCTCATCAAGGGCATCTGGTGCGTGCCAAAATATTCAAATCCGGAAGGCAAGACATATTCTGACGAGGTTGTCCGCCGTTTTGCAAGACTGAAGCCTGCCGCAAAAGACTTTAAGATCTTTTGGGATAACGCTTATGTTATCCACGAGATATATGACGAGGGCGACAGCCTGCTTGATATTCTTGAGGAAAGCAAAAAAGTCGGCACAGAAGACCGCGTATTCATTTTTGCGTCAACCTCTAAGATAAGCTATCCCGGCGCGGGCGTTGCGGTTGTTGCCGGCAGTGCAAAAACTATCTCTTATTTTAAAAAGCTTCTTTCGGCTCAGACCATATCATTTGATAAACTAAACTCTCTTAGGCATGTACGCTATTTCAAAAGCGCCGACGGTATGCGCAAGCATATGAAACTGCACGCTGCTGTGATTCGTCCAAAGTTCGAGCTTGTGCTTAAAATGCTTGACGAACAGCTTAAAGGAATAGGCATTGCGGACTGGATCAAGCCGAGAGGCGGCTATTTTATAAGCCTTAATACTTTGAACGGCTGCGCGAAACGCACCATTGCGCTTGCGAAAGACGCAGGCATAACAATGACGCCTGCAGGCGCTACATATCCATACGGTAAAGATCCGACCGACAGCAATATACGTATTGCGCCGACCTATCCGCCGCTTGACGAGCTTAAGACAGCGATGGAGATATTCATTCTCTGCGTAAAGCTTGCTGCGCTTGAAAAAATTCTCTCTAAATAGCGAAAGGAGCATCCGTTTTGTCAAAGATATACGAAAGCCCATTTAATACCCGTTATGCAAGTCCCGAAATGATTGAACTTTTCAGCAGCGATACAAAGTTTAAAACTTGGAGAAAGCTTTGGGTCGTGCTTGCCAAAGGCGAGAGGAAACTGGGACTTCCGATCACAGAAGAACAGATTTCAGAGCTTGAGGCGTTTAAAGATACATTAAATCTTGATGTTGCCGAAAAGCGCGAAAAAGAGGTTCGCCATGATGTGATGGCTCATGTCTACGCTTACGGACAGCAGTGTCCGAAAGCAAAGCCTATCATCCACCTAGGCGCGACGTCATGTTATGTAGGCGACAACACCGATATAATCGTGATGCGTGAAGGCCTTAAAATAATTCGCAGGAAACTGCTCAACGTCATATCGAAACTTGCAGGTTTTGCACTTGAGTATAAGGACATGCCTGCCCTTGCGTATACGCATCTACAGCCGGCTCAGCTTACTACAGTCGGAAAAAGAGCGACCCTTTGGATAAACGAGCTTATGCTCGATCTTGAGGATCTTGATTACAGGATAAAGAACCTTAAGCTGCTTGGGCAGAAGGGCACGACCGGCACACAGGCAAGCTTTCTTGAACTGTTTGACGGCGATCATGAAAAAGTCAAAGAGCTTGAAAAATTTATTGCAAATGAGCTTGGATTTGACGCATGTGTCCCTGTTTCGGGGCAGACTTATTCCCGTAAGGTAGACTCTCAGGTGCTTTCTGTTCTTTCCGGCATTGCGCAGAGCGCATATAAATTCAGCAACGACCTTCGTCTCCTTCAGAACTTTAAAGAGATGGAAGAGCCGTTTGAAAAAAGCCAGATCGGTTCCTCTGCTATGGCTTACAAGCGCAATCCTATGCGCTGTGAGAGAATGGGGGCACTGTCACGCTATGTCATAGTTGATTCGCTTAATCCCGCGATAACCGCCTCGACACAATGGTTTGAGAGGACTCTTGACGACTCTGCAAACAAGCGCCTTGCAGTAACAGAGGCGTTCCTTGCAGTTGACGCCATACTTAATATATACATGAATGTTGCCGACGGACTTGTGGTTTATCCCAAAATGGTTCGCCAGCGCGTTATGAGAGAGCTGCCGTTCATGGCGACTGAGAACATACTTATGGACGCTGTTAAAAAAGGCGGCGACAGGCAGGAACTTCATGAGCGCATCCGTGTTCACTCTCAGGCGGCGGCTAAAGTCGTAAAAGAAGAGGGCGGCGACAACGACCTTATAGACCGTATTTGCGGCGACAGCGCATTTGGACTTTCAAGAGAAGAGATCGACACAATACTTGACCCGTCTAATTTTATAGGCCGTGCAAATGTGCAGACAAAGGAATATATAGACGAATATGTTCGTCCGATTCTTAACGCCAACAAAGAAATCCTCGGTGAAAAAGCAGAGCTTAATGTTTAAAATATAAAGATTAAAATCCTTCAAGACTTATGATCTTGGAGGATTTTTTTGATTTGACATATTGACAAAAATCGATATGAAACATATAATAAAATATATCGATAAATTTAGATATGAGGTATATAAAATGGACGCTAAGTATATTGAAAACGCTAAAGTATTTAAAGCGTTTTGTGATGAAAATCGTTTAATGATTCTGGAAATGCTTCAAAGCGGCGAGAAGTGTGCTTGCAGGATTTTGGAGGAAATGCAAATCGTTCAGTCAACGCTGTCACATCATATGAAGATATTAGTTGACAGCGGAATAGTTTCTGCAAGAAGGGAAGGAAAATGGACTTATTATTCCTTGTCCGAAGCAGGAATAAAATATGCAAAAGAACTGCTAAGTGATTTGACTGTTTTAAAACCCGGGGAGGAATGCAAGTGCTGATAGTAAAAACGATATGGGACTTCTTTCAGGTGCAGATTCTCGGAATGAAATGGCTTAATGCTTTGCTGGGTCACTTGATTTCTGCATCTGGACTTGACGTTAGCGAACGCTTAGGCGGCAGCATCCAATTTTTTATTTATGATACGATCAAAATATTTGTTCTTCTGTCATTTCTGATTTTTGTTATTTCATATATTCAAAGTCATTTTCCGCCGGAGCGAACAAAGAAAATTCTTGGACGTTTTCGTGGCATAACTGCAAATTCGCTTGCTGCACTGCTGGGTACAGTTACTCCCTTTTGCTCGTGTTCTTCGATTCCGCTGTTTATCGGCTTTTCAAGCGCAGGTTTGCCTGTAGGCGTGACATTTTCATTTCTAATTTCATCGCCGCTTGTGGATTTAGGATCATTGGTTTTGCTTATGAGTATATTCGGCGGGAAAATTGCTGCATCTTATGTAATAGTTGGGCTTGTTCTTGCTGTTATCGGCGGCACATTGATTGAAAAATTCGGCATGGAAAAGTATGTTGAGGATTTTGTCAGATCGGCAGGAAATGTTGAAATCGACAGCCCTGATTTGACACGGAAAGACCGCATTAACTATGCAAAAGACCAGGTTAAGGCAACAGTTAAGAAAGTTGCGCCGTATATTTTTATCGGCGTTGGCATTGGCGCTGTGATTCACAATCTTATTCCGGAAGCGTGGATTCAGTCTATTTTAGGAAGCAACAACCCGTTCTCGGTGATACTCGCGACTTTGGTAGGCGTTCCGATGTATGCTGATATTTTCGGGACTATACCCGTTGCTGAAAGCCTTTTTTTAAAGGGGGCGGGGCTTGGCACAATCCTCTCGTTTATGATGGCTGTAACAGCATTAAGTCTGCCATCTATGATAATGCTGAGAAAAGCTGTTAAGCCGCAGCTGCTCGGCGTTTTTGTGGGCATTGTAACTGTTGGGATAATAATTATTGGATATTTATTCAACGCATTTCAATTTTTATTTGTATAATGGAGGTTTATTATGAGTTTATTTAAGAAAAAAGAAGAGAGTAAAACGTGTTGCTGCGGTGGTGACTGCAATGCTGAAACAATGGCCAAAGCGGAAGCTTCAAAAACTGAAGGAGCAGCTGTAAAAATTCTCGGCTCCGGCTGTAAAAAGTGCAATGAACTTGAGGCGAATACTAAAGAAGCACTTAAACAGCTCGGCATGGACACTGACATAGATCATGTTACTGACTTTGCAAAAATAGCGGCTTACGGCGTCATGACGACGCCTGCCTTAGTTATAGACGGCAAGGTTGTCTCTTATGGGAAAGTTTTAAAAAATGATGAAGTTATAACGATATTACAAAAAGTGAGAAAATAAATAGTTTATTCTCAGAGCTATACAAATCATGCAAAATTGAGGTGGATATTATGAATAATGGGAAGAAAGCCGGGATCGGATTTCTTAATAATTTTCTTACGCTTTGGATACTGCTTGCCATGGTTGTCGGGATCGGGTTTGGCTATTTCTTTCCAACCTTTTCAAAGTGGCTGTCTGGCATTGCCGTCGGAACCACTTCAATACCGATAGCAGTAGGTTTGGTCATCATGATGTATCCACCTTTTGCAAAAGTGAACTATAAGAGTTTGACAAAAGTATTCAAGGATAAAAAAGCATTAACAGTATCTATTATTTCAAGCTGGTTTTTAGGGCCGTTAGTAATGTTCTTATTATCCGTATTATTTTTTAGAAATGAGCCTCACTACATGGTTGGACTCATTATAATAGGGATATCCACCTGCGTCGCTATGGTTATTATATGGAATGACCTTGCCGGAGGAGATAACGAATTTGCAGCGGCACTGGTTGCATTAAATGCTTTATTTCAAGTGTTTTTTTATTCAATATACGTGTACTTGTTTGTCAAAGTGGTTCCCGGTATGCTTGGACTAAAGGGAGAAAATATCCACGTTTCTATCGGTCAGGTTGCCTCGACTGTAGCAATTTACTTAGGGATACCTTTTATTACAGGAATGCTGACGAAATTGCTCTTGGAGGAAAAAAAGGGCGCAGAATGGTATCAAAAAGTTTTTGTACCGAAAATCAACCCAATTGCATTAATAGCACTTCTGTATACGATCGTTCTGATGTTTTCTTTTAAGGGAAAATATATCGTAGAGCTTCCAATCGATACAGTAAGGATTGCTTTACCGTTAGTGATTTACTTTGCGATAGTATTCTTTCTGATGTTTTTCATATGCTATAAATTCGGCTTTGGGTATAAAAAGACTGTAGCTATTTCCATGATTGCATCCAGCAATAATTTTGAACTTGCAATAGCTGTGGCTGTAGGAGTTTTTGGTATTGAATCAAAAGAGGCATTTACTGCCGTTATAGGGCCTTTGATCGAGGTGCCTGTTATGCTATGTCTTGTTAACGTCGCACGATTTTTCGAGAGAAAATATTTTAGAAAATCACCAAATACGTAAACACTTTATGCATAAGAATGCGTGGGCGGCAAGGTCGAATCTTTTGGCAAAATTTAAAAATATAAGATGTATGAAGGTAATAATATGGACAAATCAGGTTACGCAGTAGAATGTTTTAGCAACGGATGCAATTGTACACAAGCAGTATTTACTGCATATTGCACAGAATACGGGATTGACAAAAAACTTGGCTTAAAACTAGCTTGCTCTTTAGGAGGGGGGATGGGGCATACTGGACAAGTATGCGGAGCTGTCTCTGGCGCATTGCTAGTTTTAGGTTTAAAATATGGACAAGATAATGTTGAAGATAAGCGTTCAAAAGCAATGAACTATCTAATAGTACAAGATTTTATATCCAGATTTAGAAAGCTTAACGGGTCAATTAACTGCACAGAATTACTTCACTATGATTTAAGCGAAGAAAACCAATTAAGTGCCGCAATAAAAACAGACGTATTCAAAACATTGTGCAGTAAATACGTGGGCGATGCCGTTAAAATATTAGATGAAGTTGCTTTTGAATATGATAGCCCAAAGTAGACGAAAAGTTACAAAGTTCTTAATAAAATAAACCAATAATAAGATAAGCAATTAAGAAAATCGTAAACACTTTATGCATAACACGACGTTTGTATTTGCCTTAATTCCGTATATTTTCGCATAAAATCCATTTTGCCATAAACAATTATGCATAAAATGTTTATTAAGATTGCATAAAATAATAATCTATGTTACAATACTAAATGCGGTGGTGCAGTATTCTAGTCAGAGCTTTTAATGCAGAAGACGGGCCTAAAAATTCGTCAAAGGGCACATCGATGAAACTTGTTGTGCTTGCTTCATACGCCCAGTATGGGGTGGGTGCTGCAAGGTAAGGCGATCGGGCAGTCCGTAATGGCATATGGATGTCGACCCGCTTGCCGTTGAGACCCACACACGTAGAGCATCTATACACATTTATTGTTGACGGCTGCTTTACGGTTTGGGGTGAAACCTGCGATGCGGTGCGAACAGCGCTGTGCGCAGAGTAGCCTGCCTTGAGTGGATGTCGGCGAATAAAAGATCAGGCAAGGAGGACATGGCCATGTCCGACATTGCTATTGCTTTTTGAAACCGCAGCTGCAAAAGAGGCTATGTATTAATTTGCCTGCTGAGGAAATCTCCTAGGCTGTACGCATCAAGAGGATTACAGTGCGCGCTAAGTGGCAATCGAGTAATGAACTTGGCAACAATTCATGCAAACCATTAAAGGGAAACCGCTCTTATGGCGACAGGGAGCTGGTTTGCGGGAAATCCAACTCGACCTGAAGCCGCAAGATTTACTCTTAGTGCTGCCACCGCTTTAAGTATGTTTTATTTGGAGGGCATAATGCTCACGTCTGATGACGACCCCGGCGATAACGGCACAAAAAAGGAACCGGAAAAAAGAAAAAACAGGGAAAATTTAAGGGAACGTCAGCTTCAAAAGCAGAAAAAAGACTTGAAAAACTGGACAATTAAGATAATACTCATTACGTTTGTTTTGTCTATTTCAATGTCGTTTTTTTCTAATGCTCTTTTGTCGGACACCGGTATGGTGATTGCTGCCATTACGGTGCTGTTTTTTGTTTCTCTCGGTATTTTGTTCGACATCATCGGAATCGCTGTCGCAACAGCGAATGAAACATCGTTTCATTCAATGCGGAGCAGAAAAGTCAGCGGCGCTGCCGAAGCATTGCGCCTTATTAGGAATGCTGAAAAAGTTTCTAACTTCTGCAACGATGTTGTAGGCGATATTTGCGGTATCGTCAGCGGCTCTGCTGTTGCTACGATAGTGCTTCATATTACACAGCAGTTTAGTCTTGACGAGGACAGTATTTTTGCGGTGTTTCTCGGTATGGGGGTGACCGCAGTTATTGCGGGGCTTACTGTCGGGGGCAAGGCGGTTGGAAAAGGCTTTGCGATGAATAATTCTCAGAGTATCCTTTTTGCTGTCGGCAGAGTTATGCATTTTTTCAATCGGCTATTAAAACATAAGGAATGATAAAAATTGCAATATAAATTCCTTGAAAATATAAATAAACCAGAAGATCTTAAAGCGCTGAGCAAAGACGCACTGAAGGAACTGTGTGCGGAAATCAGGGCTTTTTTAAAAGAAAATATATCAAAAACAGGCGGTCATCTGGCATCCAATCTCGGCGCTGTCGAGATGACGGTCGCAATCCACAGGGTTTTTGACTCACCACGTGACAAGATCGTGTTTGATGTTGGACATCAAAGCTATGTACATAAGCTGATCACGGGAAGACGAGAGCAGTTTGAAACGCTCAGAAAAAAGGGCGGGCTTTCCGGATTTACAAAACCTTACGAAAGCGAGCATGATCCATTCGGAGCCGGACACAGCAGCACGTCAATTTCCGCGGCGCTTGGCATCGCAACCGCAATGAAATTAAAGGGTGAAGAGGGATTTACTGTTGCGGTGATTGGAGACGGCGCTCTCACAGGCGGTCTTGCTTATGAGGGGCTAAACAACGCAGGAAGAAGCAATACACGACTTATTGTGATTTTAAACGATAACGAACTGTCGATTTCACGTAATGTGGGATCGATTGCCCAGCACCTTTCTAAGATCACATCACGCCCGGCATATTTCAGGGCGAAGGACAAAACTAAAACGTTTTTAAGCAAGATTCCATATCTCGGCAAACCGATTTACAAGTTTATACACTGGACTAAAACTGCTTTTAAAAGAGCTATCTATACCAACATCTTTGAAGATCTTGGCTTTATATATTTCGGGCCTATCGACGGTCATAATATCGAGGCAATGGCTCAGGTGATGGAGAGGGCTAAACAGACGGAAAAGCCTTCTGTAATCCATATAAAAACGGTCAAGGGCAAGGGATATGTCTATGCTGAGGACAATCCGACCCTCTATCACGGAGTGTCTGAGTTTGACGTCGACGACGGCATACATCTTTCAGTAGGCAAAAAGAATTTTTCATGCGTCTTTGCTGACGCTTTGATTGAAATAGCAAAAACCGACAACCATATCTGCGCCATCACGGCAGCTATGGCCCCCGGCGTTGGGCTGGATAGATTTCAGAAAGTCTTTCCCGGCCGTTTCTTTGACGTGGGCATTGCGGAAGGACACGCAGTAACATTTTCCGCTGGACTTGCAAAAGAGGGGATGAAGCCTGTTTTCGCCTGTTATTCGTCCTTCCTGCAAAGGGGATATGACGAGATCATCCATGATACGGCTATTCAGCATCTGCCGGTTATTTTCGCGATAGACCGTGCCGGTTTTGTAGGCGAAGACGGAGAGACACACCAGGGACTTTTTGATGTGTCTATGATGATGAGTATTCCGGGGCTTGAGATATATTCTCCATTTTCATATGACCAGCTTGAAAAGACTATTAAAAAGGCTTGCGGATCGGGGATTCCTGTTGCGGTGCGATATCCCCGGGGTGGCGAATCTATTCCGGAAGACCTGAAAGAGATCGCTGTTTCAAGTGAACCGATTTCTGCGCTTGACACAGAAAACGCCGATGTAATAATCATTTCATACGGACGTGCACTCAATGAAGCAGACTCAGCTAAAAAAATCCTTGGTCAATCCGGGATTAAAACTGGGATAGTCGCACTTTTGCAAATCAAACCTGTTGACTATGACAGGCTTTTTGATCTGACAGGGAGAGCAAAGACCATCTGCTTTGTAGAGGAGGGAATGCGCAGCGGGGGCGTTGGCGAAAAAACAGGTATAGAGCTTTATAACAGAGGTTACAAGGGCGAATATAAACTTTTAGCTGTAGATGAAACATTCGTTCATCAGGCGACTGTACAGGAACAGTATGAAATGTGCGGTCTTGACGGCAAATCGATTTCAAAAGCTCTAATGTGAGGTTTATATGGACAAAATTCGCGCGGATGTTTTACTTACGCAGAAGGGACTGACTGAAAGCAGGGAGAAAGCAAGAATCGCTATTCAAAATGGTCTTGCGACTGCTGACGGTAAGCTGATTTTAAAGCCCTCTGAGACAATTTTAGAAACTGCGTTTCTCGAGTTATCCGCGCCGCCGCTTCAGTATGTTGGAAGAGGCGGATATAAGCTTGAGAAAGCACTTCGTGAATTTAAAATAGACGTGACAGATTATATATGCATGGATATCGGAGCATCTACCGGAGGATTTACCGACTGCCTTTTGCAAAACGGGGCAAAACGCGTGTATGCAATCGATGTCGGAATAAATCAGCTTTCGCAGCATCTTGCGGCGGACGCACGTGTTGTGAGTTTTGAGAAAACGAATATAAGACAGTTTGAACGGGAAAAGATTGACGACGTTATCAATTTTATAACAGTCGATGTTTCGTTTATATCTCTTAGTCAGGTCTTCCCCAAAATATATGAATTTTTAAAGCCTCGGGGAGAAGCTGTATGCCTTATTAAACCGCAGTTTGAGGCTGGGAGATTTGCTGCAACCAAAACGGGCGTTGTTAAAGACAAAAACACGCATATCAAAGTCATAACTTCCGTTCTGAATGCCGCAAAGTTAAATAGCTTTACAGCATTAAATCTGGATTATTCGCCTATAAAAGGCGGAAACGGCAACATTGAATATTTGCTGCATATGGTTAAAGATGAAGTAAATACTGACTTTTTAGATATTACGAAGATAGTAACGGGGGCATTTGAGAATCTATAGGATTTTTCGGGGGAGAGATATGAACATTCTATTATATCCCAACAGGGATAAGGACAGCGGCCTTCTTTTTACTCAAAGGCTTTATGAGATATTAGAGGGATATGGCGCTAATGTATTCGGACACATTTCAGCAAAAGAATTAACAAATGTTCAGCTTATCAGCGACGATGAGATTTCAAATAATATTGATCTTATCGTGACTATTGGCGGCGACGGCACGTTTTTGCAGGGCGCGCATTACGCTTTTTCAAACGATATCCCTATAATTGGCTTCAACATGGGGCATGTAGGCTTTTTGGCAGAACTTGAAGTAACAGAGATCGAGCTGTTAAAGAGGGTTTTGTCTGGGGATTTCGAGATAGATGAAAGGATGCTCATAAACGTTAAGCTTTTGCGTGGCAATGAAAAGATATTTGACGAGGAATGCGTCAATGAGGTCGTGATCCATCAGGGCAATATCCCAAGGATTCTTGACATTGATTTGTCGAGAAACGGCAAAATGATTTCTCACTACAGGGCTGACGGCATGCTTGTCTGCACCTCGACCGGGTCTACGGCATATTCGCTGTCAGCAGGAGGACCTATCATAGATCCGTCCCTTAAATGTCTTTCAATGGTTCCTATCTGTGCCCATTCTATTGCTTCTAGACCTGTTATATTTGCAGGAAGCTCGAAACTTACTGTGACTTTAAGCGATATGCATGGCAAGGACGCGTTTGTTGCGGCTGACGGGCATAGTGCCGCCGAGGTAAAAGACGGTGATGTTGTGATCATTACTGAATCAAAAAAACGGCTCAAGGTGGTTAAACTCAAGGATTTGAATTTTTATGAAGTTCTGCGCATCAAAATGTACAGATAACGGTTAACAGGGGGGCAAAATATGAAAAACAGCAGGCATGCTAAGATTTTAACTATAATAAACGAAACGCCTATTGAAACTCAGGAGGAGCTTGTTGAAGCTCTTGAAAAATGCGGCTATCATGTCACACAGGCTACTGTATCGAGGGACATAAAAGAGCTTAAACTGGTTAAAATCCAGGACGGCGCGCTTTACAAATACGCATATGTGAACCAGAACAACAACGATTTTATGCTGAATAAGTACAAAAACATACTCCGTGAATCTATCATCTCCATCGATTATGCGGGCAATCTGGTTGTTGTGAAATGCCATGCCGGAATGGGGCAGGCGGCTGGCGCTGCGCTTGATTCGATGCAGCTTGGTGATATTGTCGGCTCTATTGCCGGTGATGATACTGTGATTGTAGTTATGCGCGAAACAGCTGATATTCCGGCTTATGTTGAAAAAATAAGAAAACTGCTGTAAAGGCTGGTGGCTTTATGCTCTCTAAGCTTTATATCGAAAATGTTGCAGTTATAGATAAAATGACTGTGGATTTTAGACCCGGGTTTTCTGTTTTAACGGGTGAAACGGGGGCTGGCAAATCCATCATTATTGACGCGCTCAATATGGTGCTCGGTGAGCGCGCATCTAAAGATCTTATTAGGACGGGGAATAATTCTGCTTTCGTTTCAGCATTGTTCGATATGTTTTCGACGGACGTCATCACTGAACTGTCTACATACGGCATCGAAATCGATGAGAATGGTGAACTGCTGATTGAGAGGCAGATCTCGACGGACGGAAAAAACACATGCCGTATAAACGGGCGTCCCGTTACCACTGGCATTCTGCGTGAGATTGGAAAGTTTCTGGTAAATATCCACGGACAGCACGACAATCAGTCGCTTCTTGACCCGGAAAAGCATCTTTCATTTTTAGACAGGTTTGCCGTAACAGACGAATTACTAAGCAGTTTTCAGGATGCGTATAAGAACACAGGGGAAATAAAAAAACAGATAAATGCATTAAAACTTGACGAGCATGAAAAAGCCCGCAGGCTTGATATGCTTCGCTATCAGATAAATGAGATAAACGCTGCCTCTCTAAAAGCTAATGAAGATATTGAGCTTGGGGAACAGAAAAAACGTGTCAGAAATGCTGAAAAAATATCGTCAGCGCTGAGTATGGCATACGAAATGCTTTATGAGAGAGACGATTCGGCGGCGGCACTCATTGAAACATCAAAGAATGAATTATCGGGGATTGCATCATTTTCCCGGGAAATAAATGACGCTTATCTAAAACTTGGCGAAATATCTTTTGAGCTTGAAGAAGTCACTGATACCATAAGAACAAG
>JAUZPM010000059.1 GCA_030705925.1 Bacillota bacterium | reverse complement strand
CACGATTTTCAGACAATGAGTTTTATCTTATTTCAACCAGTGAGATGAGTGTTCCTTCATATATAAAAGACTATTTAAATAAGCACGGTCAGAGATTTACCGAAGTTCGTACGCTTGAGGAATGTATAGGTGATCTTGATATCCTTTATATGACTAGAATTCAAAAAGAACGCTTTGCATCAGAAGAGGATTATAAAAAACAGGCGGGAATATATATTCTGGATACTGGCAAACTAAAAAAAGCAAAAAAGGAACTTGTGGTTTTACATCCGCTGCCAAAAGTTGATGAAATAACTTATGAAGCCGACGAAGATCCGCGCTGCATATATTTCAAGCAGGCGCAGTATGGTATGTACATCCGGATGGCTCTGATTATGACACTGATAGAGAATGACGTGATGAACAAATACGATAAGGAAGAAGAGCTTGTAACGGGGGAAATGAGATGCTCAAACCCGAACTGCATTACAGCCAAAGAACCTTATCTGAAAAATCTTATAAAACATTCTGAAAGCGGCAAAACACTGTGTGCATTTTGTGACCATGAGGTATTATAATATGAAAACCGCAGTGCTGTTTGGATCGCCTCATAAAAAGGGGTCAACAGCAAAACTTTTAACTGCCTTTTTAAATAATCTTGATACAGATGCAAAGATTTTTAATGCGTATGAGCTGGATAAAAGTTTTTGCAGTGGCTGTGATGCATGTGCTAAAACGGGAAGCTGTGTTATAAATGACGGTATGGAATATGTTTTGGAGGCGTTAAAGCAGGCTGACGTTATAGTTATAGCATATCCACTGTATTTTGATACAGTTCCGGCTCCTCTTAAAGTGATAATCGACAGGTTTCAGCAGCTTTTTAACACTTCTCGTCAAACGCCCAAAACCAAGAAGGGAATTGCGTTAATAACAGCAGGAAGCGGCAAAGCCAGGGATTATTCAGCGGATGTAATGCTGCGCTATGTTTTCGATCTTCTGGGTGCAGAATTTTGCGGTGCTTATGTCTTGGATCATACGGACAAGGGCGTTTCAGATGAACAGATTAGTAAGCTTGCGAAAGACGCGAGACTGAGTTTAGGGTAATAATTTATCCATTTTGCCATTATATAAGCGTATTAATTATAAAAAAAATATTGACATTGAAATTCTAAGTCGTTATACTAATAAAGCTGATGTTTTGTTTATAGACCACACATTCGGAGAGATGGCTGAGCTGGTCTAAGGCGCACGACTGGAAATCGTGTTACGGCTAATACCCGTACAAGGGTTCGAATCCCTTTCTCTCCGCCAAAAATAAAGTCAGGCGTTTCAAGTAATTGAGTCGTCTGGCTTCTTTCTTTTGTATTAAAATGTCATCAATCATTCTTTTGATTTATGAAATGCACAATTTAAAGATAATAAATGAGGAATTAATTTCTCGTTTAAAATCAGCATGATAAGAAGCAAGTTAGTTCATTGTATTTAGCACCAGAGATGCGTTTAGAAAGAATGATAACATAAATAGATCAATTAAGTCGCTTTTTATAATCAACCGGAGAATATCCGGTTGATTTTTTAAATGTTGCTGAAAAATGGGGAATATTATCGAAACCGCATAGTACAGCTGTTTCTGCAACTGAATAATGTTTGACAGTCAAAAGTTCTTTTGCATTTTCTATACGTACTTTAAGCAGATATCTATGTGGGGTCATGCCGGTTTTTTTTCTGAACATCCTGATAAAGTGATATTGCGATACATGGATTTCGTTACAAATATCATCAAGCGTAATATTTGAACTGAAATAAGTTTGCATATATTCCATCGCCAAATGAATGTAAGAATCTACGCTCTGAAGGAGGGGCATATTGTACATTTTTATATTTGTTTTAAACTCGCGTAATAGTATGGCGGCAACCTGTATCTCGAGACTATCCATTATCAAATTTAATCGATCGGGGCGGTTATATTCCTGTTCAAGATTTCTGAGTGTCAGATATAGATCGGCGGAAAACGGATTCAAAAATTTTTCAAACCTGATACTCCCGGAAAAATTCATCTCCTCAGAAATTTTATGAAAAAGATCCGGTTTTATTAAAAAAGAGTAGTAAGGCTTGGCAGGAGCACTTTTTAAACAGGTAACAGTATCTCCCGGGTTAACGGCTAAAATTTGCCTTTCCTCGGCGTGAATCAATTTATTATTAAAGAATGCTTCAGGAGTATTTTCAGAAGGAATGACAATGTGATAATCGGTGACATCAAATTTTACTCCGCCCAAATAGGAGAGCGGTTTAAACAAAGTAATATTGTCATATGTATGCATCTCTGTTTTCTGCAAGACTCCATCAGGAATCTGGCTGATAAAATCAGCAGTATGATTCATTTCCTATCCCCCCTGATGTAAGCTATCATATTAAATATTATACTATAACCTGCTTTAATAGTCATTATTTGAAATAAATAATGCAAAGCCGATAAAGTATGATTTAGAAACAGCAATATTTCAAAAAAAAACAGCAGTCTTTTGAATGCAGTCCTTCCTTCATTTTAGTAAAATAGGATTAGTAAAGATATTGTAAATACTTCAGGAGGAATAAACATGAAAAAAAAGATATTGTCTGTTTTTTTAGCATTTACTATGGTTGCTGGTCTTATGTCATTTGCATATGCATCAGATATCCCAGAGGGTGTTCCAAGCTCGGTTGAAACTGCAACGATCAATAAAGTAGAAGTGCAAAATGATGAAGACGGAGTTCCATATTTTCAATTAGAGGCAAGTTTTCCGCAAAGCTTTTTGGATTTAAGCAAAGAGTGCCCTGCCGGCGGCTATACATGGATTGATTACTATTGGAAAACAGATGATGGCTCATGGGAATATTTATCCGGCGGGACAACAGAATGCCTTTTTGATGATTCGTATGGGTTTGCCGTTGCCGGCAAGCCGAATACTTATTTAGTAACTAAATTATATCCTGAAGACGAGGGCAATGCGCAGGAAATCGTCATCAAAGATCACAAATATACTATAAAAATGCAGCTGGCATATGCATATCGTGCAGATGAGGATTCACCGGTTAGTTTCGTATATTCGCCTTTTTCAAATGAAGTGTCCATCGACTCGGGAAACTATTACAAAAAAATATCTGACTGGGCTAAACCAGAACTCCAAAATGCATACGGCCAAGGGCTTATTCCTGATATACTGATTGGAGCCGATATGACAAAGCCCATTACCCGTGAAGAATTTTGCGAGCTCGCTGTGCTGCTTTATGAAAAGGTAACAGGAAAAGCAAGCGAACCTGCAACGCCGAATCCATTTACTGATACAACAAATCCTCAGGTATTGAAGGCTTTTAAACTGGGCATCACGACGGGAACATCCGCTGATACATTCTCACCGGACGTGCTGATTAACAGGGAGCAATGCGCTGCGATGTTGTTTAGGGCAATCAAAGCCATCAAACCAGACGGGGATTACAGCGTTGAAGGTGTAAAAGATTTTCCAGATCAAAATTACATATCAAGCTGGGCGGTAGAAGCCACAAAGTATATGTCGAAAATCGGCATTATTACGGGAGATGCCAACGGCAATTTCATGCCTAAAGCCACTACGACAGCACAGGAAGCGGCCGGTTATGGAATGGCGACTCGGGAACAAGCTATTGTTTTGAGTGAAAGAACGTATGAAAAAATTCCAAGTTTATCTTAATTGAAATTGTTTGCCCAAATCAGTTTTTGATTTTATTAAACAGTAAAATAGTGAGGGCAAATTATGAAAAAAAGAACTGTTTTTACCGCAGTGGCGATGCTGTGCCTGCTAATGATTTTTTCAGCATGTGCCGGAAGTGAACCACAAAGCAGCGTCCTTTCTGGCAAGAATCTCTCATCCCGAATACCCAAAATCGTTTTTTGTGACACAATAGATGATCCTGAGGCGGAGCATTTGAACACGCTCGGCAGTTCTAAAACCACGGGAACGGTTAAACTTGAACTGACTCTTAATGAAACAAAGCCAAATGTATTTGAGGGCTATGGCATTATGACACGTAATCTGAACGTCCAAGATAGTGAGTCAAGTTCAAATCAGAAGTATATTTACCGCACCGGGCTGATTCAGGCAGCACCTGATAAGGAAGGGATGATTACCCTTACAGGAAGTATTACTGAGGATAGAAGCACGGAAACCATGCTGCTAGACGCACCGTTTCGTTTAGACATCAATAAAGATGGAACTTTGCAGCAAAAAACATCATTTGTGCTTAAGCTGGATGGGGAAAACGCATCGCTCACGATAAAGTTACATGATTATGCGAATTTTGTTTTTAACGGAAAATTAACTAAGGATACGTCAGAGCCTTCTGCCGGCAAATCTTTAGAACCAGGAAGCCTTATTTATATCAACAGCTTGTGGCCTAAATCTTTATCCGGTGGGGGAGAATATACCGCTATCCTTTTAGCATCCCATGACGTGGGCAAAAACAGCTATTCTGGTCAGCTTTCGATAAGCGGCAACGGCAACGATTTAAACAATATAAGCGAAAAGGTTACATTTTCTATAGGCGCTTTTGACAGCACAGAATATCGGAAGTTAGGAGGAAAACTGAGCGACAAATTCGCTCAGATGGCGGCTTTGCACACCTCCGGAGGAGATTATATTCTACTGTTGGATGGAGAGCAATTAGTGTTAGAACCTATAGGGAAAAATATATATTTTTGCGGTAGTTTACACTCCAACTCTGAAGATGCCGCTCTTCAGAATGAGGCAGACAAAACAAAAAAGATGCTTTCATATTTATACAGACAAAAGTATGGTGCATCATCATACGATTATTCTGAATTTAAAGGGCTTAATCCAAATGATCCGGAGGATATGAAAAAACTGATGAATTTATCTGAAGACTTTAAGGATATGGTCAGTTCGGATAAAAATGCACCGGCATGGTATCCGGACGATTTGATTCCATCAGTAAATTTTTCAACAGACGATGGCTATAATACTATTCAACCCTCGGATGAGTTGCTCTTTAAAATATACAACACCCAGTATTGTGAAAATGAAGATTTTAAAGACCTTGTCGAACCTTACAGGGCTGCACTATCATGCTACGATGACTACAAAGAGTTTGTAGACTATCAAAAAAACGAAGGAGTTTTTCTATTTGCCATGGGCAAATATCGCATACAGGTGTTCCTAGCTCAATCTAATTTGAAAATATCCAACGTATCTGTTCAAATTTATTAAATTATCCTAAAAGCTAATAAAAGCCGGCGAAAATTACGCCGGCTTTTCCTGGATTCATTTGGTGAAATCAGAGTGTACCTCATTGCGAGCTATTCCTCTAAAATAGCAACGGTTTGTTTTAAGGATTCGTTGAATTCCTCGTCTGACGAGTTCTTAAAAATGATTAGATCATCTTTTACATTTGAATCATCAAGTGTAGATGGAATATTAAAATTGCAGCTTTGTATATATTCATCCCAATGTGACAGTTTCCAAGTGTCTCGGTCTGAATTACGAGCTATCATTCTTTGACGGCAAACATCTATAGATGTTTCAACCCAAACTACAACTAATGATGCGTCTTTTTCAGTTAAGTTTGCTTTCAGATTGTCGACATAATTTTTATCACGAATTTCTTTTGTAAAAGGAGCATTAATAAGAACAATGCTGTCATAGTCCAATGCCTCAAGTGCTAGATTTACAATAGTTTCATATTCAAAATCACGGATATTCTTATTGAAAAAATCGGAACTTCGGTTATATTCTTCACCAGCAACCTGGAAGATCTGTTTTGACAGCGGGATCAATGTGTCTTTATCAAGATAGACAACATGCCTCAAAGCTTTAGCAAGCTGTTTTGAGACAAAGGTTTTGCCACATGCAGGCGGTGACGTTACTAATATAAGTTTTTTCATTTTAGACTCCGTTCTTTATTATGAGATCTATTATTTTGTCAACCATTTTATCACGCTGACCCTTATTAAAAAAATCAAAATCCATCTCTTCTTTAAGCTTCCTGCTTCTTAAAAAAAGGCCTTGTAATGATAAAGTTAAAAAGTATGTTTTTTCTTTTATATCTTCATCACTTTTACCGTAACACACTTCTTTGACAATAGGAAGGAAGGCTTTAACTGTCTGTAGAGTGTTGTCATTTGCAAATGTTGATGACATGTCAGTCAATATTGAAATACGTGAGATATTTTCATTTTCCGCAAGGAAACCGCAGGTGTACTTTGCCATAATCCTAAGTTTTTCTTCAGGTGTTTTTCCTTCCAAACCTTTATACACTAAATCAGTTTTATTTATAACATCTCCGATTATGATCTGTACGCAGTTTTCAATCAATTTATCTTTTGACTGAAAATGATAGTTAACAAGGCCTGTCCCCACATGGGCAGCTTCACATATGTCCCGAATTGTGATACTGTCAAGATTGCTTCCGCGCTGTTCTATAAGTTGTATTGCAGCCTTGATGATAACATTTTTTACATTTTTATTCAAGGTGTATACCGCCTTCTACTTTATTAACTGATTAAATCTTGCAATTGTCCCTTTTGCAATTAAAGAAACAGCTAAAATAATCAAAGCAGACTTTGAATTATTGAAAATGGGGATATTCCAATTAAATACTTGAGTTAAAAAGGCAATCATGGCTATCGTGCCAAATATGTATCCTAAAATAGTTAGCGGGTTTGAAGGGGCAGATGAAATGAATTTACCGACGCTGATAGTGCAAAGAAGCATTCCTATTATCCCAAGAGTGATTACAGAAGACCGCGCCCCCTGAAGAAAGAAGAGCTTTTTCCCAGTTAGACCTAAAAATAAGAAAAGACCTGTTAAAATTACTTCAAAAATTAGGATCGAGACGTTTTTCATAAGTAACCTCATTAATATATATTTGAACGGAGTATTGAACGGCGTTCAAATATATATTAAAATAAAAGCATTATTAAGTCAATATTCTAGTCTAATTTAGGTGAAAAGTTTTTGAAAGACGGTGTAAGGCATACCGCCGTATATTCGAACTCTTTTGAGCATAAATTTATTATCATGGGGGTGAACAAAACCCTGTTGTGTTGTAAAACCAAGTTTATATCCTAGTTTGGGCAGTAGAGCTAAAGTTGTTTCATTATAACGACCTGATGGAAAACAGAATGCAGTAATGTTTATACCCAGATTTTTTTCTAATACTTGTTTTGAAATCCCAAGTTCATATTCTTGTTGTTTTAAAGAAAGTGTAGAAAGATCAAGATGCCGAACAGAATGGCTTCCAATTGAGTTACCAAGGTTTATTAGTTCTTTAAGCTGAATCCAATTGATTCTATCGGGCTTTTTTACAAAGTCAGTTATTATAAAAAATGTTGCTTTAAAGCCATATCTGCGTAAAATTGAGCTGGCAATATTATAATTGTCTATATATCCATCATCAAAAGTGATCAAAATTGATTTCGGAGGTAATGTTACCGTATTATATAAAGCGCTACTGAATTCTTCAATATTTAAAGTATGATAACCCTGACTGTAAAGCCAATGCATTTCCATATCAAACTGTTTTTCGGAAACACAGAGAGTATTCCCTTTTATAGTTTTTATTGAATGATACATTAGAACGGGTATACCCGATTTATCATATCGTAACTTTAAATATAGGCTTGAGGGCTTAAGCAGGCAAGGGCTGCTAAACAAAGTAATTGTTAAAGTTAGTATTATAGCGAAAACAAAAAAATGGTTACTTTTTAGTTTATTCATTATTTATATGCCTAGCTTGTTTTATTATTTTCTTTATTTTTTGCAATAAAGCATGTATTAGTTATAAATTTATCTTGTCCTTAACAGTAATAATAACAAAAACGTTTTCTTTAAAGGTTATTATTTATTATTATTTAAAATATATAATACTGGAAAAAATTTCTTATTTTTTGTAGACAACTACTAAACTAATAACTATAATGTAATGGGATGGTTATTAGTAAGGGAGTGAATTGTGTGAATAAAGATGAAATAATAAATAGGGTAAATGAAGTTATCGAGTCATCAAAAATTCAAAACTATCCCGTTGATGTAATTGGAATTGCTCATAATAATGGCTTTAGGGTCTATGAACAATATTTGCCACAGAAAGTTTCGGGTATGATAATGGTTGATAAAGAAAAACCCATAGACAATTTTGGAAGCAATAAAGTTATAGTAATTAATAAATATGATGCTGCTATGCGGAGAAGATTTACAATTGCACATGAACTGGCGCATTATTTTCTACAGGACTGTGATTCTATTAAGCTATATGCACACAGGGATGAGGGGAAGAGTAGTTCGGCTGAGAGCGACGCCAATTTTTTTGCATCTAATTTATTAATGCCCGAAAAATTGCTTAATAATGCTATTAATGCAGCTAAGGATAGGCTATATGGAATTTTGCCGGATTCAATCTTAGAAATAATTATCTCCGATATTTTTCAAGTCTCTTTGTCAGCTGCGAGGATACGATTGCTACAACTTAAAATTATTAGTTAGGCGGTATTTGTATGGATAGTGCCGTTAAAGAAAAAAGCTTTGAAGAAATTCTCAATGAAAATGTGAAAATTCTGCAAAGCAATCCTGTTGAAATTAAGCAGTCAAATACTCTGCTTAAGAATGAAGAGCTTGAGCTTTCAGACAGGAGTGATCTGTACACAGCACTATTGAACGCCTATGTAACGGATTTTGATTTTCGTCATAAAAGTAACAGATATTATAAAAAAAGATTTTTTAATATTGTAATGATTATTTTTTGCATTTCGATATTTGGAGCTATCGCTGTATTAATGATTATTGCATTTAAAGGTGTAGGAAATAGCGCAGATATTACGCTTGTAATTTCTTCTTTTGCGACGATCTTATCTACACTTATTATAATTCCGCAAATCATTGCAAAATATCTTTTTCCGCTTGATGAGGATGATAAGGTTGCAGATATGGTCAAAACTATGCAGCAAAATGATTTTAAAACAAGGGAATTACATAGTAACGGACCAACTTTAAATGAATTAGAAAAAAAGAACGAGTATTAACTCATTCTTTTGGGTTTAAGCCTCCGACTCAGCCGGAGGCTTTGATTATAAACGGATGTTCCTTATGCAACTTATCTTTGTACATCAAATTATCTATATGTTTAAAAAATCTTTGTACTGTTTTTTGATTTTTACAGTTTAAAAAATCAAAGCCAATACTTACACTGATTTTATAGGGTACGATTTTTTGACTGTTAAAGTAATTAATATTATTCTTTAACGACTCAATTACAGTAGTAAGCTCGGATTTATTGCTGATTTCCATCATTACAATAAATTCATCTCCGCCGTATCTTGCAATGAAATCATTTTTAAACGTCTTTTTTAGAATTTTAGCAGTATATATCAGAGCCTGATCTCCTGCATCATGACCATACAAATCATTTATTTTTTTAAAAGAATCCAAATCTATCATAATTCCGGCGAGCAAAGTGTTGCTATGTATGAGCTGTTTTATATAGTTATCTAACTGTCTCCTATTGAAAAGACCAGTGAGATGATCCCTGTAAAGCTGATCATTCTGGAGATTTAGAAAAATAATTAAAATAGAGATGGTCATACATACCCAGACCAAAGATACTCCGTAATAAAAACTTTGAATTATACCACCAACGAATGGGGGTATTGCAAAAGCCAAAATAGGTATAAAATTATTGTTTTGAATTTTCTTTTGCTTCACTATAATCAAAATCAATGTAAAGAATAGGTAAATATAGCTTATGCTTGCCATTAAGAGGAAAAATTTGCCCCTGTGATAAATATTGTTATTATCAATATTAAAAAGAAGTTTATTTTTTATACTTAGAAAGGATAATACCATATTAGCCAGCACTGGTGAAATCAAAGGAAGAAGTAATTTTTTTAACCGTTTTTTATTTCGATATATTTGATAATCTGCATAAAATGACCATATCATACTTATTACTGGATTCATAGTATAGTATAAGGCTGTGATAACGTAATAAAATTCTCTTAAATATAGTCCGTTCTTACCGTCTACGATCCACATTATAGTGTCTAAAATTAAAATAGCGACATTGCTCCAAAGCAATGCAAGAAATAAGCGTTGCTCAATCAAATGGGAGATGGATCTGTGGTACATGTTAAAAAAAATAAGAAATAAAATCACAAGAGCAAATATATTTATTTCTACGTACATGAACTTTAGCATAAGACCTCTGAAATAGGTTGTTTTAATACTATAATAACATATTTTAATATTTTACGCATGTTTTTTTTATACTTATCTCAAAGGGATTTGAACCGCTATGGTTCAAATCCCTTTATTACATTTAGTGTGAAAAAAGAAGTTAAAAAATTAGGATCTTTTTATAATCATATAAGCTTTAACGAGAACTTTCGGTAAAGCGCCCAAACCCATACTGCGGATATTACAATTGCCGGAAGGAAAAACAGCATATTTTTCGTAAGGCACAGTTTTGCAATCCAGAAGGAAGGTAAGAAAAAGAATAGGTATTGCACTTTTGTAAAAAGGAAAAAAGGAACGGGTAGCCCTGCTATTATAAGAGCAGATAGTTTACCCATTGCCAGCCCTTCCACACGGTTATGGGAAAATGAAAAAATAAATAATGAAGTTACAATACTTAATATACAATTCAGAAAACATATCAAAACAGTCACTGGAAATTGCCAGATAGTGAGAGTAAACCAGTGCATAAGCAAAAGCGAAACAAAAAGAGAAATGACCGAGGGAAATACAAGTCTCGAAATTAGATAACCTTTACGTCCGATTGGCGTTACAGCCATGTAGTTGGTCATATTTTCATCGTATTCGGTCAACATTACCATGGCGGAAGCAAAACAGAACATATAGGGAGTCAGAATACTTAGAAATAAATCAAACAACAGGTAATATTCGCTTAGAACCGCTCGCTGATGAAAATAACTGCAGAGCAGGCTTTCAAGCGATGGCACTCCAAAACGGATCAGGCAGGCAACAAGGAGAGGCGCAATGAAAACTGCGGCAAGCATTTCATCATTCCAGATCTGTCGAAGAAACATCCTGAAAGAATGTATTTGTGGTTTCACAGCTTTGCACCCCCAACTTTCAGAAACATTTTTTGAGTTGTTAATACGGCAATTATTGCAAAAATTGCAGTCCAAAAAATCAGTGTAAAAAACGAAACGAATCCATACGAACCGCTTGTGCATAGCTCTATCATGCCGATGCCGGGATGAAACAAAAGCCACAGCTTCTTCCAGCCGAATAGCCATGCGAACACTGGAATATTGATGATTAGCTGTGGCAGGATAGTTGCTATAATGAATCCGTTTAGGGTGGATATTTTGGCAGCAATTATTAGCCCTATGGCAGAAAAGAGGCAGGAACATAAGAAGATACTTAGAAGAAACACAACGGCATTGCGGACGATTCCAGTGCCAAACCCGATTGCAGACGCAGCAATCGTGGAAATAACAGCCATGGAGAAAAGCTTGGAGAATACATATTCAAAGGGCTTAACCGGTGAAACCGCAATACTGTTAATTACCCTCTCGCTTTTCTCGAATAGTATAATGGCGCCCATGAAGTAAAGCCCGATTTCAGCGGGGTCGGAGAAAATCATCAGGATACCTGCCATATTCCTCCAAGATTCAGGAAGAACGTAAACCAGCATTATGTAGATTAGAGTAAAAACAAGATAAATAAAATATAAACCATATTTGAACTGAAAGCGTATATCACCAAGAAACAGAGCCTTTTGTCTCATTGCAGCCGCCTCCCGGTAATCTCAACAAAAATGTCGTTCAGTGTGGGTTCACTGCTGTGAATAGACTGTAGCCGGTTGGCTGCAATTAGCTTTGAGAGGGTAATATCCTCACTTACCCGGCTAAGTGGTGTTTGAATTTTCTTTTCTTTCCCGTTTTCCAGATAGGAATATTCAATTTTTGATGCACCTTTTGACATAATAAGGTTATGAGGCGTATCAAGAGCCTTGAGCCTGCCATCGACAATAAATGCCACCCGGTCACATAATTCTGTTGCGTCGTACATATTATGTGTAGTCAAAATAACGGTTTTGCCCTTACCTTTTTCGGACAAAATGATATCTTTCATCTGCCTTGCATTGGATGGATCAAGACCTGAAGTAGGCTCGTCAAGAAAAAGAATTTCAGGATCATGCAGAAGGGCTTTGATAAAATTGAGCCGTGATTTCATTCCCTTTGAAAAATCTGCGACTTTTTTATCCGCATCGGAAGAAAGCCCGACGCTTTCAAGAAGTTTACAGATATCGCCTTGCTTTTTATAAAGCGATGCAAAATATTGCAGGTTTTCTTTTGCCGTTAGTTTTTCGTACAGGCTGGGAAATTCAAAATCAACGCCGATACGTTCGTAGAAGTCTTTGCCATGGTTTCTGACTTCCATGCCGTTAACCGTGACGCTTCCTACATAATTGCCGATAAGCCCAGTCAGGATTTTCTGAAGTGTACTTTTACCCGCACCTGAAGGACCAAGGAACCCGAATATTTCACCTTGACCAACGGTAAAATTTATATCCTCGATGAACGGCTTTCGGATGTAACTGAAACTTAATTCTTTGACGCAGATCATTGTTTATCCTCCCCAAACATCTGCAAGACAACGCCGTGAATTAAAATTTTTAATGAATTGTCATAAACGCTTTCACCGATTTCTTTTTTATACAAAATCGTAAAAAAGAGCGCTCTAAGCGCTGCACTCATCGCTTTAGTGTCCATTCCCTTAAGCTGTGGCGCGACGGCAAACAAGTTTTCAACATCAAAATTATCTTTCAACACATGTTTTTGGGCGATCTCAGGGGGAAGTTTGCGAAGCAGCCGTTCCATTTCTCCGTCATTCAAAAAACACACTATAAAGGATTCTTCTATCATTTTATAGATTCCGAAAATCAGATCGGTCAGCTTTTGCGGGTTGATATCATTTCTTATGCTTTCAGCTTCTTTCAACAGCTTTCTGTGCATTTCATCGTGAAACTCGCACAAAATATCAAAGAATAAAAGTTCCTTGGAGTCGTAAAAGAGATAAAAAGTTCCCTTCGGAATTTTAGCTCTTTTTACAAGCTCATCGACTGTTGTCTTGCGAACACCATATTGTGAAAGGCAAGCTTTGGCTGAATCTATTAACTTGCTTTTGATATAAGCTCGCTCAGCATCTGAAAAGCTTTTAGGCATAGTAATCCCTCCGATACTATTTGACTATTTTAGTTTAAACAGTCAAATAGTATCATGCTTACTGTCATTTGTCAAGCCTACTTATTATTTTAATAGAACTTAAGATAAAATTTTCTTATTCATAAATAAAGAGACTTGAACCACGAGGGCTCAAATCCCTTTATTACATTACATTCATGAATATGTTGGGGCAAAAAAGAT
>JAUZPM010000058.1 GCA_030705925.1 Bacillota bacterium | reverse complement strand
CAGACGTTATTCCCACAAGCGATTGCTGGTGTTTCGATTTCAATCCACGCACCCCGTGTGGGGTGCGACTACACCGATCGGGACCGAATTATTAATTTTTAGGGATTTCAATCCACGCACCCCGTGTGGGGTGCGACAGCAATACACGTATAGCGGTGGCGGGCTTACAGATTTCAATCCACGCACCCCGTGTGGGGTGCGACGGTGATTGAACGGAACGGATATGAATATGCCAGAATTTCAATCCACGCACCCCGTGTGGGGTGCGACAGCATTAAGTTTTCATCATACTTAAATGATTTGCTATTTCAATCCACGCACCCCGTGTGGGGTGCGACATAAGAAATGGCTAAATAATGAACCAGATGGGGAACATTTCAATCCACGCACCCCGTGTGGGGTGCGACAAAAGATGAATGCCCTGCCGAAACGGATATAAAACATTTCAATCCACGCACCCCGTGTGGGGTGCGACGCCGGGGAATTGGTAAAGGAGGATAAATAAATGCGTATTTCAATCCACGCACCCCGTGTGGGGTGCGACAGCAAAAACGCACAATAATATCAAATCGGCCGCAATATTTTTTGTGCATTTTATTATAAAGTCTCTCTTATTTAGTCTTTATTATCAATATAAATGCCAAAAAGCCCATATCTAACAGTTAAAATCAAGTGCGAATGCACCTGCATTTTTATGTTTGATTGGCATCCGCATTATACAAGCAGGACACCTTCAACATCGAATGACTGTTTTGCGCCGATATGCTCAACCTTGTTTTTATAATTATTTCCAAGATAATAAAAACGAAGGCTGTCTGTTTTAGGATCTATGAGAAGCTCGAGCTTATGCTGTACTTCACGGCATTTTGCAGCATCCATGACGCATTCGAAAACCGAATTCTGCACACGCTGACCATAGTTCACACATTGTTTAGCGACTGCTCTGAGGCGTTTCCGCCCCTCGGCGGTTTCTGTATTTACATCATAAGTTATAAGCACCAGCATAAAATACTCCTACTTCCATAAAAACGGCGGATACTCGTCCAAGTCGCCTCGGATAAAGCGTGCAAGCAGCATTGCCTGCACGTACGGGACAAGACCCCACTCAATCGTTTCTTCCAAAAACGGGTGTGTCAGCTGCTGTTGTTTTCTTTTTTTCCATGCGGACAAAATAATACGTCTGGTATCGTCATTCATTATGACAGCACCATTTTCTTTTTGAAAAAAGCCGCACGCATCAACCTGTTTTTTGTTTATCAGTGAAAGAACAAAGCGATCTGCGCAAATTGCCCTCAGTTCTTCCATTATATCAAGCGCAAGAGATATTCTTCCCGGTCTGTCCCGGTGCATGAACCCGACATACGCATCAAGACCGACTGCCTCGGCGGCTGCCGCAGTATCATGAGCGAGCAGCGTATACACAAACGACAGCATTGCGTTGACATTATCAAGCGGCGGGCGCTTATTTCTGCCTTTGAAATAAAAGTCATTCTTTTGCTGCAGAATAAGTTCATCAAAAACACTGAAATACGTACTTGCAGCCTCTCCCTCAAAACCTCTGAGCTGATCCAAATTGCTGCACTTCGAAACCAAATTTATGCTTTGCATAAGAAATTGCGAGGCCTGTTTTAACTTGGAAATATCAAGTCGCAGTTCATGATCGCGTACAGCTCGTTCTATAACGCCGCGCGCGTTATAGATCTTTCCTATTATAAAATTTTTTGCAATCTTTGCGCTTTGCGCTTCGCTTTCCGCAATGCGGAATTGTGCTTTTCTGAGAATCACGTTGCCCTTTGTTTCACCTGTGACCCTTGCGAGAAACCGTCCGTTCTGTGTCAGAAAAGTGAGAGCAATGTTGTTCTCGGCGCATTCGCCCATAAGGGCTGGGCTTGCCCCGGTATACCCGAAAGCTATTATGCTTTCAAGATTATGCAGAGGAACTCTGATCTTCTCTTTCTCTTCGCAGAGAACAACGACATTCTCCCCATCTAGTGAAAGATAGGAATTGGGCGACGTCACATAAAGTGTATTTAAAAGCTGTCTCATTTTTGCGCCTCGCCTACCTTTTCCGCGATATACCCAGCTGCAGAGATATTTTTATTCAGCTTTGTCATGCACAAATCATAAAGCGAGCACATCCTGCAGCTTTTACTGGTTCTGACTTTCGGTGTGTAACGCCGCTCATACATTCTGTGCATTTCTTCTGTAATATCATAAACCTTCTGCCTGACGGCATCGTCTATATCAACTTTTATCCTGCGCCCAGTTTCCCCATAGTATAAGTAAGCCACCTCGATAGTGCAGGCAAGCATCTCCTCAAGGCAGATCGCCTGTGCGGCAAGCTGAAGATCATCCTCATCGGTCTGTTTCGGCTTGCCGCGTTTATATTCGATCGGCGACGGCTTATACAAATTATTTCGACCGAATATTTTTACTCCGTCGCCGGATTCGTAAAACTCTACTACATCGCATACTCCCGTTATGCCAAGCCGCCGCGAGAAAACCTGAAGGCCCCTTGATATAATAAGTTTGCCTCGTTTTTCAGCAAATTCGGCATCGTGCGCCTTTTCATGAAATATGTGCCCCTCAACTGTGAGCAGGTTCTCCTGCCATTGCTGTTCAATATGTATCAGCGCCCACTTGCGCCTGCAATATTCAAAATGCCTTATACCTGAGATATCAAGAAAATCCTCGTCATCATATTCCATCATATATCTCCGGAACAAGCCCGGGAAGATCGAAAGTTTTAAAATGATAGCCGTCAAGATCATATTTGTCTTGTTTGGCAGAATCGGTATCCCATTTCAGCGTACGATGCACTTTTGCCGAGGAGTATTGACCCGAGGGACAGTTATGCTTCCACCAAAACAGTTTGTAAACTTCCATGCTTCCGTCCGGGCGTGCGGAAGATGCATCGTTTTCAAAAAGCGATACCAGCGCTTTTCTAATAAGCTCGGCATCATCATTATTGAAGCCGGTTTTTTCTGCGAGCTGCGCATTGATGCTTCCGTATATCACATATACGCCAAAATCAACAAAATGCTTCATACCCATAGTATCGGATGCCTTGCTATCTTTGCCAGACTCGCTGTTCACGCTTTTCGTGATCTGTATGCTGACGATGTCCACCGGCAAAACGCTGACAGCCTGATGGATCGATACAGGTCCTCTGATTCCAAGCGAGACTTCCACGCCTTTAAATGCGAAAACCTGGCCGAAACTTCTTACATCGATCCATTCTTTGCAGGCAATTTCACCACATTTTTCTTTGTCTGCGTTTTTGTTGTTTTTCATTTCGGCACGCAGTTCTTCACATCCGTCAGCCCTGTCTTTAAGGCTTTTAAAGCCGTCGTCCGCCCTGTCGTCCGACTGCACAAAAATGCGCTGTCCCATATCCTGCAAGCGATTGCGTATCTTGCGTTTGATGCAGACATCTGAAATTTCTCCGAATCCGTCGTAGTTTTCACGTGGACGGTTTCCGTTCAGCGGATCTCCGTTTGGATTTGCGTTTTTGACTGATATTACAACTGCAAAATCAAATTTTCCTTCGATGCTCATTATTAACATCCTTTCTATATGTAAAATTATGAATTCTTTTTTTCAGCCGCTCTGCGGGCGATCTCATCGTCAATCGCCTTGCTCTGACACCAAAAGCCGAGGATATACTCGCCCTTCATAGGCCTGTTATCCATAAAATCCTCATCTCTGAACATGCTTTGAACCTCTGAAAGCTGCGCCTCATAAATGCCTCTCAGGCCGCCCAGCTTTGATATATAAGGTAATAGCCTTTCATGGATCATTGCCCACGTCTTATAAGGATGCTGCGCGCACATATTCATGTAACGCATCGCATTCGTTTCCCTGCTCTTGTCGTCTTTGTCAAAGGTCGCGCGTTCAAGCTTATCGGCAATTGCAAGCAGTCTGCCGTATAAATAGTCACGTGTGGTTCTTTTTTCATCCAGTGCCATTTGAAATTCCTCCTGATTTATCTTAAATTTTCTATAAAGCGCACAAAAAACGCTTAGAGTTTTTTCCCAGGCATACGGTTCAGCGGCTACCGGATTTACAGCCCGGTTAAAAACAGCGTTTAAAATATCCGCCTGAAGTTTTTCTCCGTCAATAATGCAGTGAAGCAGCCTTTCGTTTACCTCTTTTTTCAGCCTGTCATCGACCCTCTCGCCATAGGATGCCTTTGCAATATCAGCCGGTGACGGCGCGCCGATAAACGTAATCCTTTTAAATTTCTGTTTGCCCTTTTCGTCAAAGCCATCATTCGCAAGTTTCGTGTGCTCCCATACACAGGTTCTGTGCCAGTTTTCTATGCGTGATAAAAAATCCGAGCCCTCAAGTTGTCGGTAATAGGTTATCGAAAGGCGGCCGGTAGTCGCGGAATCCAGAGCCATGACAACGATTTCGCTTGCCCCCTGTAAATCATATTTATAGCCGGAGATAGCTTGATTCAGACGTTTTGCAAATTCTTCGAATGTATCAGGCTTTTCCTCTCCGCAAAAAAATGCTTCGTCGCTATCAGCCATCATTTTGGGAAGGTTTTCATTTTTTATTCCCCATGCGACAATTGCCTGCTCGCCGCATTTAAAGCCCTGCTTTTCCACCAGCCATTTTAACGCATTGTGTATTTTCTGGCTTGTTTCATATCCAACCCGAACAACCTGCTTATCGCTTGTAAAGCGCCCGCGGTATGTAAAGCCTGACGAATCATTTGAGGAAATCAGTTTTGCCTTGTCGCCCGTGTTTCTGATTTTTGCGGGGTGACTGTCTGAGCAAGGGATAACTTTTCCGCTGACATAGCACATGTCTGATTCAGACTGTCCGCTTAAAAGGTAATTTATATAACAGTCCCATATGTTTTTATCGAGCCATATCCTGTCGTCGCCGTCGTCGCCTGTGATAAAAACTCTAAACCTGACAAACGCATCAATCTGGTCTTTATTATCTTTGCTGTCTTTTAAACTATTCTTATCCGGATCATAAATTAGAAGCCCGCTTTTTATGAGATCTTCAATAAGCGTTTTTTTACTGAGATATGTAAGTATTGCTGAAATCTTAGGATGTGTGTATTCCGAGAGGCTCCATTTTTCAAGCGCATCGACATAGGCCAGGTATCTTTCCGCTCCCTTTCTTTTATCGCCGCCGAACTGCATGTAATCGCCCGCAACAAATTCAAGCTTGTCATGAAGCGGGTGCGGCTCATTATTTCCTGTGCGTGTAGCGGACTTCTCGGTGCATGGTATGATTGTGACACTATCGTTCTTATCGACCATATTTGCGCTAACGAAATTACCGTCTCCGTCGACTGTGACCTCGATCTGTGCATTCTGCGTCGTATGCGCGATAGGCAGCAGGGGCAGTTTGCCATCCGCTTGCGCAACGCCGACAAGCGAGGTGCAGTTTTCATAGGTTTCATAAAGTTTTTCAGTCCAGCTCACTTAAAAACACTCCTCCCCCTCAAATTCGCGAAGACCGCTGAATCCATCGTCAGAAAAATGCTTTGCCTTCATCGGGTGAAGCTCACGCCGAAGATTTTTGTCACATTGCTCCGGCGGAATAAATTCGATAACTCCTTTTCGCATGACAGGCCGCCAAAGCCTTGCGGCAAGCACGTCCTGCCCTGTCTCATCAGGATAATCAAACCCGTGGAACATCAGCCCGAAAGCAAGCTCCGGCACATCGTCATAAGCGCCCTGACCGTCGCCGAAAGCGCATGGTTCCACATACCCCTGACACTCGCGCGTCCCAAGAAAAATATCTCTTCTCCCTCCGCGCTCGATCATTCGCTTTGCTATACAATGATGCTTGTTTTCATTTCTGTCCTGTTCAAACTCAGGGCGATGCTCATTCCAGATAAAATGCGCCCTGACCTGATACTCGACATTAGTCAGATAGGTATAGTAAGCAAGCGTGTTTCCGCCATTATACTCAATCGGTCTGATCCCTTCCGATATTGTCTGAATGGAATGCTTGATACGCACGGCGTCGATCACCCAAATAAAAGTCGGCTTCCAGTAGACAGATTCCAATATCCCCTTGAGCGCCTGATAAGTGGGGATTTGATAGCTGAATTTTTCGCCGCCCATTTTAGTGGTCGGGTCGCTGAATAACGCCCGCCTGCCCCAAACCTTGAACTCAACTATGTTTGGCTTTTCCATTTATATCACCTCTAACACATTAAAAAATCCAAATTGCCTTTTTCATAAACAATGCCTGCCGCCTCATTATAATTCTCCTCTTTTAATGCAAAAACCGTATCTGCGCAAACTGTAAAAACGGCATTATCGGCTATTAATTTTTCAAATTCATATTTAAACAGGTTAACGGAATATTGCTGCGCCTTTTTCAACAGCAGCTTTTTTTCTTTTATATCAATGTTATCATTCAGCCTTGAAATCAGTTTTTTCCCTTCAGTTGAATATGGTACGATCACCGAATATTCCGCGCCCTCGATCACGTCGAAATGTTCCGCCGCGGTTTGAAACGCCTGACAAAGCAGTATGTCAGGCCGGCTGCCGGTTTTATTTTTATAATTAGTAACAAGCTTTTCGTTTCTGCTCAAAAGATCGTAGACAGTCGTGTTTAATTCTTTTATGTTATAGCCCATTTCGTTTTTCTGGCGTTTATAATATAGATCATAATATTGATCCATTACGGCAGGGGACAAAAGATCTCCGTCAAAGCGTTTTTGATCCTCATGAAACTCAAACAGTACACGTCCTGTGCAGTCAGCGCCGTTTTTGATGTCCGGTAGTTTGCTCAGAGATTCTTTTTTCATCTGAACGATATAAACCGTGCCGCATGGCCTTTCTTTGTGGCGGTTGCACCTTCCCGCAGCCTGAACTATAGAATCAAATCCGGCAAGCGAGCGGACAACACATTCAAAGCTGATGTTTATACCAGCTTCAATCAATTGCGTGCTGACGCATATTACACGCTCTGTTCTAAGCTTTTCCGTCATATCCTTTAAAACCGCTATCCTGTGAGCCGGGCACATGCTTGTGCTGAGATGGAACAACGTATAACGCTTGTCCTCCGGCAGGTTTTGATTCAGAGCATAGAGAGCTTTATATAATCGAAGCGCGGTCGTTTTAGTGTTCATGACAAGCAGCATACTATTTTTGTCCCGCATCTTGTCAAATGAAAAATCGGCAAGCTCTTCTTCCGTAAAAACCACATCACCGGTCAGATCTTCAAGCTCTACCCGTTTAAACTGCGAAAACAATTTATCGTCGTTTATTATATCCGCGTAAGGCTTGATGTTCAGCGACACATCAGTATCGCCAAGGCTCGGCTGTGTCGCGGTGCACAATACAATTGTAGCCCCGCAAAATCCTGCAAGAAAATTCAGCGTGCTGTTGAATAAATATAGGCACCGAACCGGCAGCGTCTGCACCTCGTCAATTATGATGACCGAATTTGCCATCTGATGCATACGCCTTAAATCCTGGGTTTCTCTGCTAAAAAATGTATTTAAGAACTGCACCATAGTTGTCAGAATAATCGGTTCGCTGTAACGAACCGTCAGCACTTCAGATCTTTCGTCCTGTTCCCTGACTATGTTTGAATGATGCTCAAATAAAGCATCCTCCCGTTTTAACGTCTTCTTGAGTTCGAGCGCTGTCTGATCAAGGATTGATATATACGGCGCAATATAAAAAATACGATCCTTATTAAATTCTAAAGCATGTTCAAGCGCAAAGCGGAAACTGCTTAAGGTCTTTCCCCCGCCGGTCGGCACCGACAGCCGATATATCCCGCTCGGGCCGTGCGCGGCCTGTTGGCATCTATCCGAAATTTCGTGCCTCAAATGATCGATCTGCGTATTATCCGGAAGACTTGAGATTTCCTTTTCCAGATTGCTTAAAAGTTCTCTCCAAAGCGGCTGCAAATCAGGCGTTTTTTCAGGCGGCAGATTTGCCATAAACCGATATGTATTATCCCTGTCCGCGTCAATCAGGCATGAGAAAACATATTTCGTAAGCAAATGGAGAAAAAACACGCCTTCTTCCCCAAATGATTTTATGGTTTTCCAATAAGTCTCGATTTCCTTTGCCGCGGCCTCAAACAGATCCTCGATTTCGGTCTTTGAGCAGACCTCTGCAAAAAAATTTGCCATGCTCTCATCATAACAGATATCTTCCTTTCCGCAGACTCTTTCTGAGAAAGCATCTTTGCAATTTGGCGTAATACAATCGATTAAGCCGCCGTGATGCGAGCAAACAGCCAGCGCCGCAATCTGCGCCGTCAAGCGTGAGACCACCGTTTTTGCGTTTTCAGACATTTTATAGGCAAACCGGGCGCCTGCAGTTGAGTGATCGACAGACCCTCTGCGTGAGAAATCATCTGGATGGGTGCGGCAATATTCAATATATTCTTCAAATTCAGTTTTTTCTTTACCCGCATCATGCAGCAATCCTGCAAGCTTTGAAATCTGCGATAATCCAATTTTTCCGCCGTTTACTTCACAAATGCCCGCGACCTCTTCATTATGCTCCTTTACAGATTGTATCGTTCCGTCATTCCTAAAGTGTGCAGTAAACATCTTAATCCTCCAAAGAATACAATATTTTGTCATATTATAGTATATCTACAGAATAATACAATTTCTTGTTCAAGTCAATTATTGGATATATTACATAATAATAGCTTCTAGGTTAACTCCGTAATTTTTTCAGAGCGCATCATTGCTGCTGGTATAGCTAATGCTTAGTAAACTCTTTTTTGCAATCCATAAAATTATATAAGTTTTTTGCAAAAGAAAATCGGCAGGTATTTTAAGCAGTACCTGCCGATTTAATTATAAAGCGATCTTTTTCAGTATTATCCTCCGAATAAATTTGCTGTATTTCTTTTAAAAGTCATATCAGTTTTGCCATCCCCATTAACATCAGAGTATTCTGCGATTAATCTTTCCTGTTATTTGATCGAACCAAAAGTTTTTATTATTTCATCCACGTCTTTTTCCAAACTTTTTGCCTTTTCCCAGTCATTTTTAACTAGGCTCAATTCTGTTGCATCTATCTTATATCCTGAATCATTATAATAGGTGTCTGGCGATTTTATAATATTGTCTAAACTGCCAAACGGGTAGTCTGTTTTCGTTGCGTAATAATAGCTGACCCCATTTACTTCACCTATTTTTTGAACGCTGTCAAGAAACGGATTATCCGCAAGATCAGCTTCTTTTAATATCATAAATATCAATAGCCCTTTTTTTGAATTAATCAAATCTCTTCCTGCTTTGCTTTTTCCGTAGAAATTGACGCTAATTACACTATCATTTGAATTAAGGCTTTCTATTTTATAATGCCCTTCCCAATTTTTCGGTAATTCAAGTTTATAACCGCATTTACTGTTTTGAAATAATATTTTCTCTGCAGGTTTTTGGGCTGATTTTTGACTATCTTTATTTGTCGGCTCAGAAGGCTGCTTTTGTTTTTGAATATTTGCAGCATTTGGGGAAGGCTCTGTTATCGCACTAGTAGAATTATTTTTATCATAATTATTATTGCATGCACTGAGACCGACAGCTTCCATTATTATTATAAAAATTAGAATGAATTTTTTAAGCATCCTAATCCCCCTATTGCCGCCTATATTCAAAATTCAAGAACTTATAATCAATTTTTCGGTCCGACACGATTCCCTGCTCTGTCAATATAATATCCATCCGGGTTTTCATCATCATAAACATACATCAACCCATTATTATAAGGCAACGCATAATTATACTTTGGTTCCACCACATATTTTCCACTACAGTCTATAAAGCCGTAATTCTCAGTTTTTTTATCTATAACCATTGACAGTCCATCATGATATTTGTCTATGTATTCAAAATCTCCTGAAAAAACCAAATCACCGTGTGAGTTTAAGCATCCCCATCCATTGTCAAGACTAACGGGTATAAGTCCGTCCGAGTAATCTTCACAGCCGCAATACCCATATTTCGCCTCGATGACAACATTCCCGTTTCTGTCAATAAAGCCATAATCGTTTCCTATTCCAAAGACAGCAAGACCGTTACTATAAGGACGAATATAATCGAATTTAAAATCTACGACTGTTTTAAAATTGGTATCTACTACTCCAAATTTGCCTGATTCATCTGCTGCAGGTGCTAGTCCTTCTGCAAATTCGCCTACATAGCGGTATGTTGGAGAGACCTGTTTTATACTTTTATCTACAAAAAATCCGCCGCTAAACGGTTTAATCGCGGCAAATCCATCCTCGGTGAAATCGCTTAAAGACATACATTCAACTGTTCCAGCCGACATCCCCTTTTGATCTATATAGTTCACTGTATAGATAGGTGGTTCACCATGAAATGTGTCGCCGGGCTTAACTATCCCTGCCAATCCGCAATGAAAACTTCTAGCCTCATCATATTGAAATGGGATCACAGTTTCGCCTTTTTCGTTTATATACCCATATTTATCGCCTTTTTCTACAACAGCAAGCCCTTCCGAGAAATCTTCAGCGTCATTATACTGCGGACTTATGATAACGTTGCCGCCCCTGTCCATAAAGCCCCATAAGCCGTTTTGTTCAAACTTAAATAGACATCCTTCGTCCTTTTCCAAGACAGCCTCTCTTTTCTCTGCATCCCATGTGACCTTATACCCCAGCGTTTCAGCAAGCTCTCTTAGCGGCACGTATGTACTGCCGTCAATGTTAACGGTCTCATTTGAAAATTTATGTTCAGCCCCGTTAACCGTTACTTTTGTATCTGTTGTGTATGCTTTAAGCTCTCTTGGCCCTTGTGCCGAGGCGGTAATAAAGGAAAAAATCAAAGTCATAATTATGAACATAGGTATTTTTTTCATATTATTCATCTCCTATTTTGTTTGCATCATTCAACTCTATCTAATTCAAAATACATACCTTCATAACTTAAAATCAAAGTGTTATCATTTTTAATAAAAAAGCTATTTCCAATGCTGTTCCAAAGATTTTTCTCCCCGTTATTTTCGTATATATCTATACCTGTAACAGAATTTGCCTCTATGCCAATTTTATCCAAAGTAGTCTTTGTGTTAAAAATAAAATCTTCTTTGGAATATATATTTCTTTTATAAACAGGTGTATTACAAATATTTTTTTCAATAGCCGCAGAATGCTGAGAATAGGTAATCTTTTTGCCGATAATAGAATTGATATCATCCGCAGTCAGCGCGGAAACAGTTCCAGTATCATAAGTTTTGCTAATTTTCCATATTCCATAAAAACCTTTTGATTTATTAGTGTCAGCATTCGGATTCTTAGGTGAACTTTGTGCATTACTCTGAATGTCAGTTGAAGTTTTCGGCTGTTGAATCGCTGTTGCATTGTCTGTAAAAGTCTTATCAGGAGCGACATTTGATTGGCTGCCAATATTTTTACTTACATCAAGATTTTTACCCGTCTTTGAACTTTGCTGACTTAGACACGCACATAATGTGCATAGAATTAACAAAAGTGTAATACATAACATTATCTTTCTCAAATTACTCTTCCTTTCCACAAAACATAGGAAGCGAGTAAATCTCATTTTTGCACGCCCATATTTTACCTCAAATATACCAGAACAGGCAGGATTTGTCAATCATGCCTGTTCTTTTGTTATTGCACATTAAATAGCCGCTTAATTGTAATTATCGCCTGTTGTCTGGTGTAGTGCGAATTAGGTTCAAACTTGCCGCCGTCCATGCCATTCATGACCTTAAGATTGTTTGTCTTATCTGTGGCAGATGAAACATAGCTGATTGCATCCTTGCCCCAATCGGCAAAAGATGAACTGTCAGTAAAGCTGATTGCATCACCCTGCGGCTCTGAATACCCCAATACTTTCGCCGTACGGTACAGCATCGCTGCCGCCTCCTGTCTGGTGATATGCCCCGATGGATCGAAAAGTTTTTCACCCTTCCCGTTTACAATACCAAGCGCCGCCGCGGCTAAAATATTACTATTGCCCGTATCATTAAAGGCATCTTTATTAACAGTCAGACCCTTATCTGCAAGCACTTTATCAATCGTTTTTCCTGTCTTCTTTTCAATCATATTGACAACCAGCGTGCAGAAGTCTTTGCGAGTAATGTCATAGTTGTACCACTGGTCGAACCCTTCTGGCATAAGCGATAGCTTATCCGCCTCGCTCACCTCATCCTTCGCCCATTCCGCCGGCCTATCAAGCACATATTTTGTCGTCGGCATTTTAGCTATAAAAGTATCATTTGCAGTGTTTTTTTTCAGCGGTATGGGATCATAGCGATATTCCGGCTGATTCAAATCAGTTTCCGTCCAATGGTCTCCCCACGTCCACACCTCTCCGTTTCTTTTTACAAACGTTGCAAATCCCCCGCTGTATAACTGAATTACATCGCTGATTTTCTGAATTTTTGTGGGTTTCTCCGTTGCCATCATGTATCCGCCATCTTTATTCAAGGATATATCTCCATAAAGATAAGCATCGCCGCTTTTATCAATCATAATGTTAGCACCATCAGATAAACCAGTTGCAGAGCTGATATCATTGATTTTACGAAGTTTTTTATCTTCATCCGGGTAGCCTATGTCCCACTCCCAAACTGTACCGTCTTTTTTTAAAGCAGCCGCGTTCCAGCATCCGCTTGATACAGCGATAATATGATCTAAGACCTCAATGCACCGAGGATTAATATGATCCTCGTTATCCTCATACCGCCAATACCAAACAGTCCCGTCTGCTTTAAGCAACAATGTGTAATTATAATATGCCGATACGCTTACTACATTGTCGATATTCTCCACTTCAACAGGGTTAGGCAGAATTATTAGATTATTATGGCAACCCCAAACCCAAACTGTGCCATCATCTTTCAATGCAATGTTTTCAGCATTACCGGCGCTGATGCAAACGATATGACTTAGCCCTTTAATTTGAACAGGAGCATCCCTATCTTCAGATGTTCCGTCGCCTAATACGCCGCCTAAGTTTGTCCCCATAGCCCATACTGTTCCATCTTCTTTAAGTAATAGAACTCGGTCAGTTGAAACGTCAACCGAAGCTACTCCTTCTAAAACTTTTTTTGGCAAGGAGACAAAGCTGTCAAGCACATAACCCCAAACATAGGCATTTCCATCATTATCGATCGCAGCATTGATGCCGTTGCACGCCACAACCTGCCGCTGGATCTCAAGTGGAAAAACTGCACTTGGTTCTATACTTGCTTGCACCGTCATAGAAAGACTAAATAACATCAGGCATAGTATTAATAATTTTAAATATTTTTTCATAAGCTGCTCCATTTCAGGATACTGCGTAACACTTTACATGCTTTATATGCTCCAAATATACCAGAAAATGCAGCAATTGTCAATTTTACTCTTATTGCACGATTAATTACTGCTTGACGCCTCACTACAATGGGAGAGTCAATGGTTATTTTGTACTATGGCTAAATTGAACAGAATAGTTACCCCCCGGCAAAGCCGGGGGTTCTTCATATGCGGGCAAAGCCCTGTTTTTCTGGCGGCGCCTCAAGGCGCTGGTACGGTCTGCCACTTGCAAAAGTGTGTTACTTGCTACCCGTAAACGGGTCTACGTACT